>CAYVYG010000475.1:0-2513 GCA_964454385.1 uncultured Microthrixaceae bacterium | reverse complement strand
ACGGGCCGTCGGTGGCCGAGACCGCATCGACCACCAGCCCGCGGGCGACGGTGTGGGGATCCTCGGTTGCCTCTGCGACCGTGTTCACCGGCGCCACGCACGTGTCGGCAGGACCCAACAGGTCCACCCAGTGGTCCCGCGGCTCGGTGGCGAACACCGATGCGAGCGCGGAGCGGATCTCATCTTGGACGTCGTCGTCGGTCTGACGGTCTGCGTACTGTGGCAGACCGACGACCTCGCACAGGTTCGACCAGAACCGCGGCTCGATCGCACCGACGGAGACGAACCTGCCGTCAGCGCAGCGGTAGGTGTCGTAGCACGCGTAGCGACCGGTGAGGATGTAGTGACCGGGACCGGGTTCGACCCCGGTGGCTAGGTACTCGTCGACGTACAGCGACATCATCGTGAACGCTCCATCGGCGATCGACACGTCGATGTGTTCGCCTTGGCGGGTGTGCTCATCCCGGGGACCGGCGTCCCCGCCGGCGTCCATGGCACCGTCCGGTCGGGTGCCGGCGCGTTCCTGACGCAGCAGCGCGGCCATGATCGCCATCGCGGCCTGCATGCCGCCCGCGGCGATGTCGGCCACCGTCGCGCCCGGTAGCGCCGGGCGGCCGTCACGCTGGCGTCCCGAGCAGTCGAGGAACCCCGAGGTCGCCAGGTAGTTGACGTCGTGACCGGCCCAGTCGCGCCGTGGGCCGCTCTGGCCGTAGCCGGAGGTCGAGCACAGGATGATCGCCGGGTTCACCCCACCCAGCGCGGCGTAGCCGATCCCGAGGCGGTCGATCACCCCGGGACGGAAGCTCTCGATCACCACGTCGGCCCCGGCGACCAAGGCCATGAACGCCCCGCGACCGTCGTCGGACTTGAGGTCGAACAGCGCGCGGGTCATGCCGCGGTTGCCCGAATAGGCGTAGTAGGGAGGGGTGATCTGGACCGCGCCGGCGCGGGGCACGGCGCCGACCTTGGTGACCGACGCCCCGTAGTCGGCGAGGATCCGCGAGGCACGCGCGGCTGGACCGACCGTCGCCAGGTCGAGCACGCGGACACCCTCGAGCGCGCCGGTACCAGTCACACCACTGCCCCACAATCGTTCTGTGTTGCGTACGTCGCACATAGCGCGACGTACGCAACACAGAACGGATGAGCGCTTGCGCGAAGAGCCGCAGTGGACACCACGCCCGCGGTCAGGTCGCCGGGGCGGGGGCCCCCGGCGACACCGCGATGAGCGCTTGCGCGAAGAGCAGACAACAGAGCCACTCAGAAGTTCTTGGGAAGGCCGAGGCCGCGGCGGGCGATGATGTTGCGCTGGATCTCCGATGCACCGCCGCCGATGGTGTCGATCACCGTGTAGCGGTAGGTCGACTCGGCGCGGCCCTCCATCGGGGCGTCCTCGGTGCGGACCCGCATCTGCGAACCGGGCCCCGCGATGTCCATCGAGGCATTGGCGAGGCGGACCGAGTACTCGGTGGCGAAGAGCTTGTACTCCGATGCCGGAACCGTCGGCGGCTGGAAGTCCTTGCCGGCCTTGGCGGCCTCCTCGACCTTGACGGCCTCGGTGACGAACTTGAGCCCCATCACCCGGGCGACCTCGGCTTCGGTGTGGAGGTTCGCCATCTTCGAGCGCACCACCGGGTCGTCTCGCAGCGGCTCACCGTCGCGCTCGGTCTCGCGCACGTAGTCGGTGAGCAGGTCGAGGCGCTGGCGGATCGGGCTGTAGGTGAACATCGTGAAGCGCTCGAGGTCGAGTGCCTGGGAGATGTAGCGGAACCCGTGGTTCACCTCCCCCACCACGTACTCGTCAGGCACGAACACGTCGTCGACGAACACCTCGTTGGTGCGCTCGTCGCCCATCGTCCAGATGCCGTTGATCTCGATGCCCTCCTGGTCGAGGGGCACCAACATGAGCGTGATTCCCATGTGCTTGTTGTCGGGATCGGTGCGTGTGCCGAGCCAGTACCACTCGGCGAAGTGCGCGGAGGTGGTCCAGGTCTTCTGGCCATTGAGCAACCACCCGGTGCGGCCGTCCTCGGCGGTGTGGCGCTCCGCTTTCAGGCGCATCGACGCCGCGTCGGAACCGGCGTTGGGTTCGGAGTAGCCGACCGCGAACTCGACGTCGTTCTCGAGGATCATCGGCAGGAACTTCTCCTTGAGGAAGTCCGACCCGTGGGCGATGAGGGTCTTGCCGATGATGCCCACGCCCTTGCCGATCTGGGGGCCGCCCTTGCCCGCGAGCGCCTCGTTGAGGATGTACTCGTAGACGCCCTCTGAATCGGAGCCACCGTATTTCTCGGGCCAGGTGAGTCCGAGCCAGCCCTTGTGGCCGAGCTCCTTCATGAACGCGCGACGCTTCGGGGTGTCGACGATCTGGGCCATGTTCTCGCGGGTGACATCGAAGATGTCGATGTCGTCGTGCTCGGCGATGAAAGCCTGCACCTCGGCGGCGAAGGCCTGCTGCTCCTCTGAGAACTCGAAGTCCATCGTGACTGCTCCAGACAAATCTGACGGGTCGT
>CAYVYG010000474.1:0-2522 GCA_964454385.1 uncultured Microthrixaceae bacterium | reverse complement strand
CTAGACCTGCGCGGATGAGCTTCAGCGACGTCAGCTTCGACACGGTCACCGACGGCCTGCGCTTCCCCGAGGGGCCCATCGCCATGGCCGATGGCTCGGTGCTGGTCGTGGAGATCGACCGCGGCACGTTGTCCCGGGTGGATCCTGATGGATCGGTGGAGGTCGTGGCCGACTGCGGTGGTGGCCCCAACGGTGCGGCGATCGGCCCCGACGGCAAGGTGTGGATCGCGAACAACGGCGGTTGCTTCGAGTTCGTCGACCTCGGTGGGATCCTCATCCCCGGTGGGGTCCCCGCGACCTACCAGGGCGGGTCGATCCAACGGGTGGACCTCTCCACTGGCGAGGTCGAGACCGTCTACACCGAGTGCGACGGACGACCTCTACGGGCCCCCAACGATCTGGTGATGGACGGCCACGGAGGCTTCTGGTTCACCGACCACGGCCTGCGCCTGGAACGCAGCTCCGATCGCACGGGTGCCTACTACGCGACCTGCGACGGCTCCTCTGTGACCGAGGTCGTCTTCCCTCTCGATTCGCCCAATGGGATCGGGCTCAGCCCCGACGGCGATCGCTTGTACGTCGCCGAGACCCACACGGGTCGCTTGTGGGCGTGGGACGTCCCGGAGCCGGGCGTGGCGACCGGGGCCGGCCTGATGCCACCCCACGGGGAGCTCATGTATGCCGCGCCGGACCAGGACTACTTCGACAGCCTCGCGGTCGACAGCGCCGGCAACGTCTGCGTGGCGACCATCCAGACCGGCGGCATCTCGGTGGTCCCACCCGGTGGCGGCGCCGCCGAGGTCGTCCCGGTCGACGACCTGGTAACCACCAACATCTGCTTCGGCGGCGAGGGCATGCGCACCGCCTGGGTGACCGCGTCCAGCTCCGGTCGTCTATTGCGGGGAACCTGGCCGGTGGCGGGGCTGGAGTTGCCCCACAACGCCTGAACGAGCTCGGGCGAACGCCGAGCTGCGGTGAGCGGGAGGACCCCATGGGTCCGCGCCCGAACCGATCGGCCTAGGCTGGGAACGGTGGCGCGGACCTTCTGGCTGGAAACCCTCGGCTGTGCGAAGAACGAGGTCGATTCCGACAAGCTGGCTGCGTTGATGCGAACCGACGGCCTCGATCCCGCAAGCGATCCGGCAGCCGCCGACGTGGTGGTGGTGAACACCTGTGCGTTCGTGGAGGAGGCCCGTGAGGAGTCCGTAGCCACGATCCTCGAGCTGCACGGATCGAGGCGTGAGGGCTCGGAGCTGGTGGTCACGGGCTGCATGGCCCAGCGCTACGGATCCGAGCTGGCAGAGGCTCTTCCGGAGGTCGATCGGGTCAGCGGCTTCGGCATCCCGCTCACCGACCGGCCTCCCGGTGACGTGAGCCCCGTGGCGACCCCGGTGCGCCTCTCGGGCAGACGACCCGCCGCTGTCGGTGCGCAGGGTCCGCCGACGGGTCGTGCGCTGCCCGAGTTCGACCTGCTCAACCTGCCGCGGCCGGCGTCACCCCGCCCCTGGGCCCATGTGAAGGTGGCGGAGGGCTGCGACAAGGCTTGCGGCTTCTGTGCGATCCCGTCGTTCCGCGGTCCCCAGCGCAGCCGGAGCATCGGCTCGATCCTCGAGGAGGTCGACGCGCTGGAGGTCCGTGAGGCGGTTCTCGTGGCCCAGGACCTGGGTGCGTACGGCAGGGACGGAGCCACGGGGACCAGGCGTGTCACGGAGTTGTTCGATCGGGTCTCGGAGCGGGTCGACTGGGTCCGCCTGCTCTACCTCTACCCGAGCGAGCTCAGCGATGCCCTGATCGACCGGGTGGCGACCTCAGCGGTGCCGTACTTCGATCTGTCGCTGCAGCACGTGTCGCCCCGGCTGTTGCGGAGGATGCGCCGTCCCGGAGGCGGCGCCTCGTACCTGGAGAGGATCGAGCGCATCCGTTCGGAGGCGCCGCATGCTGCGACGCGGTCCAACTTCATCGTCGGCTACCCCGGTGAGACCGAGGAGGACCACGATGAGCTGCTCGGGTTCCTCGAAGTCGCACGACTCGACTGGTGCGGGTTCTTCGCGTATTCCGAGGAGGAGGGCACCCACGCGGCGGGCCTCGACGGAGCGGTGCCGTCGGGGTTGGTCCAAGAGCGCCTCGCGGAGCTGACCGAGCTCCAGGATCGCATCACCTCATCGCGGCGCGACGCGCTGGTCGGCGAGCAGCTGACCGTACTGGTCGACGAGCCGGGGATCGCCCGCTCGTTCCGGGAGGCACCCGAGATCGACGGGGTCATCGAGGTGCCCGCAGAGCTCGAGGTCGGCGCCTTCCACGACGTCGTGATCACAGCCGGCGCGGGGCCTGACCTGACAGCGCAGGTAGAGCGCACGACCCACCCGGGCGGGGACATGGAGCCGGTTTGATGCAGGCCGACACCCCGAAGACCTACGGACCCTCCGCGGTGATGACGCCGGCGAACGTCATCACAATCGTGCGCCTGGCCTTCTCGCCGGTCGCGTTCTGGTTGATCATCGACCGGGAGAGCGGCTGGGGGC
>CAYVYG010000473.1:0-2525 GCA_964454385.1 uncultured Microthrixaceae bacterium | reverse complement strand
ACACGAACTCACATGGCGTGACCGCGAGCAACACTCTGGTGGTCGGGCCGTCCTCCTCGTCCGCCAGCAGGAACGGCATCTCGGTTGGTTCGTGACCTTCGCGGTTCTGGGGTTCGCTCAGCACCCTTCCCACACCGACGATGCCCGATTTGCTTCCGCTTCTCCAGATGACCGCTATGTCGCCGGGTGCGATCTCGGATGTGTACTGCGGTACACGCCACCAGATCCGGTCGATCGATGCCAGTGCGCCGTTGATGTCGAACATCTTGGGGTTGGCTTGCAGGAACCACGCAGAAGCTGCCGATCCGCGCGATCGGGATTGGATGGCAGGTTCTTCGGGGTTGTCGGTCATGGCTCTCCGTTCAGATGGGGCGTTCCAAGCGCGCCGTGAACACCTCATACGCGTGGGTCATCTCGGCCTCACGGTCGGGGCGGGTGAAGGGTGGGGTGAACGCCGGGGTGGCACCGTTGTCAGAAGACGGGGGTTCGCCGGGGGCGCGGAGTGAGTCGGGGACCGGGACGCTCCAGTCGACCCCGTCATCCGGACCCATACCGCCGGGGTGCTCCTCCTCGGCCTCGACGAGCGCCCAGATGCTGCGCCACTCCTTGGGGAGACCGCTGTCGGAGTCCTTGGCGAGGGCCTGCATCTCGGCCTGGCGGTAGCCGGCGGACTGGTGGTGCTTGCAGATCTTGCGGCCCTGCGCATCGAAGGCCATGGCGTACTCGTACTTGCGCAACACCGCGAACTGCGTCCGGTACATCGCGCAGAGCTGCTCCGCGGTGAGCCCCAACATGATCGCCGCGATCGCATCGAGCTCGACCAGCGCCTGGCGACGCTCCGCGTCGCGGCGCAACGGCGTGTCCATGGTCCACTCGGGTCCCACATCGCCGAGCGGCCGTGCCCAGTCGCCGTACCAGCCGGGCCGCCCCGGCGGGCCGGCAGCGAGCCGGTCGTCGTGGGTGGGTGGGGCAGCGGGGTCGGCGGTGGACGTGGCGCCTGCGGGTGTCTCGAACGTCCAGTCGTCGTTCGCCCACGCGTCGTCCCAGAGCTCCTCCCACAGCTCTTCCCAGAGAGGCGCGTAGTCGGCGGTCAGGCAGTTGAGCCGCAGCGTCCGCAGCAGCAGCGCCGAATCGAGTGGGTGGGAGTTGGGGAAGGGGAGCTTCTGGTGCAGGTCGTCATTGATGTGTGACTTGCCAAACATCTTGAACAGGTAGTCGGACACGATCGCTGCCCCGATCCCAGCGAGCCGAGCTGTTTCGCCGGGTGAGCTAAGCGAAAGGCTCGCGACGGAGTTGATGTGGGCCGGTCCCGGGGAAAAAAGGACTGGTTGGTAAACCCGCTCGCCTCCAGTAGCTCCGACATACTCGCGCCAAGCAACACGAACTCGGCCGGTTGCTGGCGTGCCATTCCAATGAGCCAGGTTGGCGTCGTAGGTGTCGCGGTCGCAAGCACGCTGGTAGTTGGTGCGGGGGATCACCCGCTCGGGCAGTGATTCGAGGTCCCAGTCGCTGTAGTCCTGGTTGTGCTTGCAGTTCTCGTTGGGTTGCTTCGCGAACGGCGTGGCGACCGTGAAGTGGGGCCCCTGGAGGATCACCTCGTCCCAGGACGCAGGAACCTCGGTTCGCCACTCGATGAAGCCATCGGTCTTGGCGTTCGTCTCGTTCCAGCCCTGGGTCCAGTGGTACTCGTGGTCGGCGAGGCGCACCGGTTGGTCGGCTAGAGCCGACAGCGCTTCGAGGTCCTGCCGCGTGACCGGTCGCAGCAGACGTGCCTGTTCGGGTGGCGTGCCCGGTTCGTCGAACAGCCGTGCCCAATCTGCGAGGACGTCGATGTCGACGGTGACGAGCCGGTCGGCGTGTGGACGCAGGTCCCAACCGCCCGCGGGAAGCTGGATGCCAGGTAGCGGTCCGGATCCGTCGTGCGAGAGTGACCCATCAACCGTGACGGGTGTCTTCATCCCACTCATGAGCAGGAACTCGACGTCGTTATGATGAACACCCTCGAGGGTGTTGATCACCACAGCGAACTCCGTGTGGTGATGAACACCCTCGAAGAGGATCAACTCGTTCTCGAACTGCCACATTCGACGCATTCGCCGATACGCCGATGCTCGGAGGTTCGATGCCTTCGGATCGACGAAGTGGCTGACCGGATGCAGCAGCCCGCTCACCCCACGCTCATGGACGTGTCGCCACACGGTGTCCATGAACACCATGTAGAGGTTGGTACGTATGCCGGCGAGCACCGGTCGTAGCTGGGGTGAGCTGAGTGTCTCCGTCAAACCCTCGGCGGATGCGACCTCGGCCAGGTAGTCGGCGCGTACCTCGGGCCGTTCCAACAACGCCGACCGGCGGGCCTTGCGTTCCCTCTCGGGTGCCTTCTGGGTGACGCCCCACCAGGCGTCGTGTTCTGCGAGCGTGAGGTCGTCCTTCCAATCGAGGCGCACCCACGGCGGGTTCCCGACCTGCAGGTCGAAGCCACCTGCCCTGAACACGGGCGCGAACTCGAGCTCCCAGTGCCAGGC
>CAYVYG010000472.1:132-2530 GCA_964454385.1 uncultured Microthrixaceae bacterium | reverse complement strand
ATGTTGGTCAGGATGTAGTTGGTGGTGCCGTTCAGGATGCCCATCACCCGCGAGACGTCCTCGCCCACCAGTGACTCGCGCAGCGGGCGGATCAGCGGGATCCCACCTGCAACCGCAGCCTCGAACAGCAGATCCACCCCGGCTTCGTCGGAAGCGGCGAAGAGCTCCGCCCCGTGGTTCGCGAGCAACTCCTTGTTCGCGGTCACTACCGCCTTGCCCGACGCCAGCGCGTCGAGGATGAGCTCTCTGGCAGGCTCGATCCCACCGATCACCTCGACTACGAGGTCCACGTCGTCGTCGCTGACCACCTCAGTGGCATCGGTCGTGAACACCTTTGCCGGAAGTGTGACATCACGTTCCTTCGACAGCGAGCGCACCGCGACCCGGGTCACCTCCAGACGCAACCCGGTGCGCGCCTCGATGTCGTCCGCGCGCTCCTCGATCAGCGTGATGAGCGCCGCTCCCACGTTGCCGCAACCGAGGACTCCGATGTTCACCGACTGTTTCACCCGAGCCACGGTACCGGCCCGCCGCCGGAGCCCGCGAAGCGGTTTGGCGGCCACCACTTCGCGCCCGCGCAGGCGAAGCGGCCCGCCGCTCGAGCCGGCGAAGCGGTTTGGCGGCCAGTCATCCAGCGCCAACCCTGAGCGACTCAAGCACACCTCCCGAGTCACCCAGCGCCAACCCTGAGCGACTCAAGCACACCTCCCGAGTCACCCAGCGCCGATATGGCCCCCGCCGACTCGACAAGTCTGCTTCAGTCGGCCAAGCGGACAGGGCCCCGGTGAGAAGGACCTCCACATCAGCCAGGCGAGGGTATGACAGGTACTGACCGGACCCGCACTGACCCGACCCGCACTGACCCGGGCCGCACTGACCCGACCCACCATGATCAGATGGCTTCGGGCTCGTCCGCGCCGGCATCGAACCCGGCATCGACATCGGATCCGACATCGACATCAGCATCCAACCCGGCATCGGTAGCAGCATCCGCACCCAACCCGGCATCGGTAGCAGCCCCGAGCATCCGTTGTTCGTAGATGGCCCGGAGCTCTCGTGCGACCTCGTCGGGATTGCGAACCAGCTCTTCGTAGCCGTAGCGGATCGTCTGCCAGCCCTCAGCGGCAGCGGACGCGTCGCGGCGCTTGTCGATCCGCGCGGCAGTGATCCGATCGTGCCACTTGCGCCCGTCGCACTCGACTATCAGTCGTGCCTGCATCCACGCTCTGTCGACGAACTCCTCGCGGCCTGCGGTTGCGGGGTGTTCGAACTGCGCCACGCCCGGGGGCAGCCCGGCCTTGCGGATGACGTACCCGAGCGCTCGCTCCAGCGTTCCCTGCGGTGTTCCCGCGCCCGGGAGGTACTCCTCGAGCAACAGCTCGAGGTTGCGCAGCGAGGGCTTGCCCGAGCGCTTGTTGAGCCTCACGACCGTGGCCAGCTCGTCAGGGGTCATGAGCCGTTCAGCGGTGGCGTGGTCCAGCCATGCTTCGAGACGGGCACGGGATGCCTGCGGAGCCAGATCCACCAACGTCCGCGCTGCGGATGTGATGACCAGGCCTCCGATCCGTACAACCTGTCCGGGAGCGAGATCCCCTCGTTGGTAGAGCCGTCCATCCGGATACCGCCGGTTGCTGCCTGCCGGCACGATCAGACATGGTGCACTACGTCCGATCCCCGGGAACGAGTGGATGCGTGCCGCGCTGCGATGGCTGACCACGCTGTCATCACCCACGTGCAGACGGGCGGTCCAGATCTCGCCCATCCAGTCCATCGGAGCCCCCGGCAGGCACAACACCCTGCTGGTGAGGCGCCGCCACCGGCCTGATCGAACCCGCGCCGAGATGATCCATGAAGCTTGATCACCGTGCTCGTCGGGCTCGCGCTCGCCATGCTCACGGACCTGGCTCCTCGTGAACCTACCGTGCTGGCGTTGCGCCAGCTTCTCCATTGCATGATCTGTCTGTGTCAGGGTCATCCTGCGATGTTGACTCCGCAACGCGCCTGAGTCACCGGGTCGCAAGGCCCTGTGACTCGAACGCGTGCCGCGAACTCATGAAACCGACCCACTCGACAGACCGGAGAGCCCCATTTGCACGCACCCAGCCACACACACCCCGACGGCATGCTCCCAGCGGCGCGACGCTCCCGGCGCGGCGCCCCCAGGTGAAGGTCACACCGAGTGACTCAAGTCGCTTTCACGAGTCACCCAACGTCACCACAGCCCCCCGCAACTGGAGAACCGCGGATGAGTCAATGGGCGCACCGGCCAACCGACCAGGCCGTGAGCGACCATGCCGGGCCGACCCAGCAGGGGGGCGACCCAGCAGGGGGGGCGACCCAGCAGGGGGGCGACCCAGCAGGGGGGCGACCCAGCAGGGGGGCGACCCAGCAGGGGGGC
>CAYVYG010000471.1:0-2534 GCA_964454385.1 uncultured Microthrixaceae bacterium | reverse complement strand
CCTGCCCGTCGCCGCGTAGGTCTGCGCGATGAGCGCCGAGAGGCCTGAGGTCGAGAAGTTGGGATTGGTCTTGCCCAGACGGAACGGGCCCCACTCGGGGTGGCCGACCGACGCCCAGCCCTGCGGCTCGCGGACGAGCGCGAGGATGTCGCTCCAGCCGATCGGCTCATCGGGCCAACCCAGTGCTTCGGCCATCGGTTCGGGCATCGCGATGACGAGGGGGGTCAACATGAACGGGGTCGGGTCCTTCGCCGCCATGGGCTCCTCGCCCGAATCCGCCAGGCGTTGGTTGAGCACCTCGCCCCAGGCGCTGGATGCCGGTGACCAGATCACGGGCGCCGGTCCGCCGTCATGCTGTTCGTCCCAACCCCGCGCGAGTGCGGTGGCGGCACCGCCTGATGCCTTGGAGCGGACCCGCACACCAACGCAGTTGCCGTCCACCTCGGCGCCCGAGGCGTTGAAGTCGTCAGCGAGCCGTGACAGGAGATCGATCTTCTCCGAGGACACCGCGGCGTCGACGACCGTGCACTCGGGATCTATCCCGGTGTTGCTGGTCGAGTCCCCATTGGCGAACGGGTCATCGGAGCCGTTGCTGCAGGCGCTCGCTGCGAGCGCTGAGGCCATGGCGATGGCCACGATGGTGCGGATGCGGCGAGGGATCGTCACTGGGCCTCCTTCCAGCGATCGTTGACGGTGAAGACGACCCCGGGATCCGGCAGACCGGGGTCCTCGGGCAGGGTTGTGTCGAGTGAAGCCATTTCGGCGTCAATGCTTGCAGCTCCGGGCGGTGCAGGAGCAGACCCGTCGGCATCCGGGATCCTCCAGCCCGCGTTGCCGAGCGCGTCGGTGATCCGTTCGGCTCCGATGCGACGGATCGAGGCGGCGACGACGGCATCGTCGCTGCCCCACAGACGCACATCGGCTGTTGCGACCGGTTCGGGCGCCACCACTGTGAATGCCGAAGCCGATGCGACCGGACCGAGCTCGCGCACGGCATCGGCTTCGAGCGCGCCGGCCATCGACAACGATCCCTGAACCCTTATCAGCTCGGCGAGGGGTTCCAGTGAACCGCCGGAGCGGGCGCTGTTCGACGACTCCCCGCCGAGGTGCTCGAACCACAGGTCCACCTCCGGAACATCCAGGTCGTTGCTGGCGAAATCGCTGCCACCCACACGGGACGCGACCGCTTGGTTGACCGTGACCATTCCGGACCCCGTGTCGACATCGGGCAGGCCGACCTTCACCTCCCCCCAGGCCGGTTCACCTCCGAGACCCGTCCATGTGTCACCGGCGGCGTCCCCCAGACAGCTCCAGTCGAGGGTTCCACAGCCCTGCGAGGCGGCTTCCATGCGCTCGCCGCGCCCCACGATCACCGCCGGTGAGCGGGCCAGCACCCGGCTCGAGGCGAGCTCTTCGAGTCGTTGCGCACCTGTGGTGTCGTCCGAGGCGACGATCGCCGGCCAGTCGCCCGCTGCCAACCAGAGCGTGTTCGCATCGAGGCCGAGCCCACCATCCGCGATGCGCTGAGCAGTCACGTGTTCGGGCTCTTCACGGACCCTCACGCCATCTGTGTCATCCGCGAGGTCGTTGCAGGCCACGAGCAGCTCCGGACCACAGATGATGACCAGGTCGCCACCTGATCCGGTTGCACCATCTCGGGCTTCTCCATCGTCGTCGCTACCGGTGAGACCGCGCAGCAGCACGGCCAGGAGCACCATCACAACGGCCGCCAGGGCTGCGAGCAGCCGCTTCACGACCGGTCACCTGAGGTTCGTGTCCGGTCACCCGGGGTCCTGCGGGGTGGAGGTTCGTCGATGGATTCCGGATCGGCGGGGATGTCGACCGTCTCGAGGGTGGAGAGCTGGGTCTCGTCGGGTTCCTCGATGGCGACCACGCGCGCCGCGTGACGGTTGATCGCGGCTTCGAAGATGTTTCGTGCCAACCGGGCGTTGCCGAACCCCTTGCCGCGTGGGACGCTGCGAAGGAGATCGACCATGGCCGCTTCGGCGCCGGGGGAGAGGTGGTAGCGCTTCTTCTCGCCCATCAGCCGCACGATCTCCACGAGCTCGGTCGTGTCGTAGTCGGGGAACTCGATCTTCGTGGGCAAGCGCGACTCGAGGCCGGGGTTTGCTGCCAGGAAGTCCTGCATCTCAGCGGGGTATCCGGCTGCGACCAGAACGACGCGGTCGCGCCGGTCCTCGATCAGCTTCACGATCTGGTCGATCGCTTCTTTTCCGAAGTCGTTCTCGCCGCCGCGTACCAACGTGTAGGCCTCGTCGATGAACAACATGCCCTCGTCGGCCGCGTCGAACGCGGCGGTGACCTTGGGTGCGGTCTGGCCCACGTACCCGGCGACGAGCCCCGAGCGGTCGACCTCCACCAGGTGGCCGCGCTCCACCACACCGAGGGTCCGGAAGATCTGGGCCAAGAGGCGCGCGACGGTAGTCTTGCCGGTGCCGGGGTTCCCGGTGAAAACCAGGTGGTGCGACGTCTCCACGGCCGGGAGGCCTCGCTCGGTGCGGAGCTGTTGGACC
>CAYVYG010000470.1:0-2534 GCA_964454385.1 uncultured Microthrixaceae bacterium | reverse complement strand
GTGGGCGAGGCCACCCGTGGGCGGACCTTCGACGTGTTCGGGCGACCCATCGACGGTCTGGGCGACGAGGACCTGAGGGACCTCGAGCAGCGCACGATAGACCGCAGGCCCGTCTCGCTCGCACGCCGCCTGACGACCTCCGAGACGTTCCGCACCGGCATCAAGATGATCGACGTTCTCGCTCCTCTCGAGCGCGGCGGCAAGGCCGGCCTCTTCGGCGGTGCCGGGGTCGGCAAGACGGTGCTCATAATGGAGCTGATCAACAACGTGGCCGGTGCGCACGAGGGCACGAGCGTGTTCTGCGGCATCGGCGAGCGGAACCGGGAGGCCGAGGAGCTCCACCGGGAGCTCACCGAGAGCGGAGTGCTCGACCAGACGGTTCTCGTTTTCGGCCAGATGGACGAACAACCCGGAGCGCGCCTGAGGGTGGGCCACACCGCGCTGACGATGGCGGAGTACTTCCGCGACGACCGCCAACAGGATGTGTTGTTGTTGATCGACAACATCTTCCGCTTCGTTCAGGCCGGCACCGAGGTCTCGGCCCTGCTCGGCCAGATCCCGTCGCGGCTCGGCTACCAACCCGACCTGGCGAGCACGCTGGCCGCTCTGGAGGAACGGATCGCGACCACCGACAGCGGTGCGATCACGTCGGTGCAAGCCGTGTACGTGCCGGCCGATGATTTCACCGACCCTTCAGCGGTGCACGTTTTCGGGCACCTCTCCGCGTCGATCGTGTTGTCCCGGGACCGGGCATCCCAAGGGCTGTACCCGGCGATCGACCCTCTTCAGTCGAGCTCCAAGCTGCTCACACCCAACGTGGTCGGTGAGCGTCACTACTCGGTGGCGCGACGCGTCCGCGAGACGCTCGCCGCATACGACGACCTCTCCGACGTGATCGCGATGCTGGGCGTGGAGGAGCTCTCCAAGGAGGACCAGCAGGTCGTGGCCAGGGCGCGTCGTCTGGAACGCTTCCTGACCCAGCCGTTCTTCGTGACCGAGCAGTTCACCGACCACGCGGGACGCAGGGTCGACCTCGACGACGCCCTCGAGGGTTGCGAACGGATACTCGCGGACGAACTGGACGATCGGAGCGAGGGTGACTTCTACATGATCGGTTCCCTCGACGATCTCGACAAGGGCGACGGAAAGTGACCGGCACCGCGTCCATGATCCTGCGTGTGGTCACCCCGGGACGGGTGACCCTCGAGACCGAGGTCGATAAGGTATCCGCAGAGGCGTCCAACGGCGCGTTCACCCTGCTGCCGCGCCACATCGACTTCGTGGCCCCGCTGGTCCAGGGACTGCTCACCTGCAGTCGCGGCGGTGAAGAGACACTCGTGGTCATCGATGGCGGCCTGTTGGTCAAGCTCGGCTCACGGGTCGATGTCGTGACCGCCGATGCGTTCATCAGTGAGGACCCGCGATCGCTCGATCGCGAGCTCGAGGAGGCCTTCGGCGACCTCGACGAAGATGAACGGTCCGCGCGGCGTGTACTCGCGGACCTCGAGACCGACATCACACGACGGCTGTTGGAACTCGATGACGATGCCGGGTTCTGAGGGGCATCGCCCTTCCAGAGGTACCGAAGGGGCCGAAGCGCCCGGTCCCGAAACACCCGGCGACCGATCCGCGATCACCGGTGAAGCGCCTCCGGGCCGGTCGGGGACCGAGCCGGTGGAGCAATCCGGCGACGGACCCGAAGAGGCGGACCTGAGCAGCTCGGAGCTCGACCGCGAGCACGCTGAGCGCTTGCGCAGGGCCGTGTCGTCACGGTCCGATCGCAGGATCCGTGCCCGTGAACGTCCCGACGAGAGCATCTGGGCGTTCCTGGGGACCTTCGGCATCGTCGGGTGGACCGTCGCGGTTCCCGCCCTCGCAGGGCTCGCGTTCGGGGCGTTCCTCGACCGCACCACCGACAGCGAACGGAGCTTCACCATCACGTTCCTGGTGCTCGGCGTCTCGGTTGGTTGTCTGAGCGCCTGGTACTGGGTCAGGCGTGAGAGCAGCCGGGACCGATGACCGGCTCGGAGGTGCTCGCGGTCGCGCTCGGCGCACTCGGCGGGTTCGCGCTCGGCCTGGGGTACTTCGCCTCGCTGGCTCTGACCACCCGGCGCCTGGCATGCACCTCTTCGAGGGCTTCCTCGTCGGACGTGGCCACACCGAACCCCCCGACATCACCGCCAGGATCTGCGGGATCTGCCCGGTCGCCTACCAGATGAGCGCCTGCCTCGCCGTCGAGAGCGCCTGTGGCGTTCTGGTCAGCGGTCTGCTCGAGGACCTGCGCCGCCTCCTCTACTGCGGCGAGTGGATCGAATCACACACGCTGCACATCTCGATGCTACACGCACCCGACTTCCTCGGCGTGCCCTCGGCGATCGAGCTCGCCGAGATCGACCGGCCAACGATCGAACGGGCCCTGCGCCTCAAGAAGGCGGGCAACCGGATCCTCGAGGTCATCGGTGGGCGCGCGGTGCATCCGATCAACGTGAAGGTGGGAGGGTTCCACCGCCTTCCGAGGCGCGAGGAGCTCACCG
>CAYVYG010000469.1:0-2535 GCA_964454385.1 uncultured Microthrixaceae bacterium | reverse complement strand
CCACCGCGTGGATGCCCGCCGCGTTCGCGCCCGCGATCGCTGACTCGGTCTCGCGGAACGGAGCGTCGGTGGTCCACGAGCGGCCGATCAGTACGGGCTCGTCGAGATGATCGAACGCGTCCGAGAGCGCCGCCGCGAGGTCCGGGCGCAGCGTCGCCCATGGCGCAGGCGGCAGGTAGTGCTGGCTGGTCCCCTCGTCCCGCCATGCTCGTTCGATCAACACGAAGTACGGCGGATCGGCGAGCGGCAGTATCCGCCCTGCGGAGGTGACCGAGACCACCAGGTCGCAACCCGAGGCGTGGAGCTCGGTTGCAACCAGGACCGCGTACGGCGCACCGACCGCACAGGGAACGATGCCGATCTCCCGGTCCGCGCACTTCGTCACCCACAGCTCGGAGTGGTAGCACGCCCAGTCCTCGTGACGGGTCGCCTGGCCGGTCGCGACCAGGTGACGCACCACATCGCCATCGGGGTCCATGAGGCACACATCGGGCACCGGCCGTCCACCGAGACCGCGCTGACGTCGCGCCTCGCGCAGCAGTGCCTCGGCGCGGAACACCGACGGCTCGTCGTAGCTCTTGTGGGCATGCAGGGGGGAGAGATCCTCGTCCATCTGGTTCACATGATGCCCGCACGCGAGGCCCGGATGATGTTATGCAGGGGTCGTTCTCAGGTTCGGTCACCTTCGACTTGACAGCGGATACCCGAATCGGCTCGCGATGAAACGGCACAGCACCCTGCAAGCGCACAGCACCCTGCAAGCGCACAGCACCCTGCAGAGAGACTGCTCGGAGAATTGCGCGGCAGTGAGCGACATGCCGAGGTGCAATGCTGTTGCGAGCTCAACGGAGGTCGACATGTCCGAACTGTTCGGTTCCGCCATCTACTGGCTCGAGACGTCACGTGAGAACCCGCGACCGTCGCTTTCTGGACGCCACCGCTGCGATGTCGTGATCGTCGGCGGCGGCTACACGGGGTTGTGGACCGCGTACCACCTGCTCGAGTCGGATCCGTCGCTGACGGTGATGATCCTCGAGTCAGAGAGCGTCGGCTTCGGTGCCAGCGGGCGCAACGGCGGGTTCGCGATGACGTTGCTGGACATGAGCCTCGCGCTGCTCCGACGCAACCACGGCGACGGCGCCGCCCGGGACGCTCACAACGCGGTGGCCGCCTCGGTCGAGGAGATCGGCGAGACCATCGGGCGCGAGGGGATCGAGTGCGAGTGGAGACACGGCGGGCTCATGGTCGCGGCGACCAACCGCGCCCAGCTCGAGCGCATCCAGTTGGACATGCGCACCGCGGAGGAGCTCGGCCTCCCCGGGTTCGCGATGCTCGATGCGCAACAGGCTCAGGAGGCCGTCCACTCGCCCGCCTACCTCGGCGCACTGCGAGAGGACCACTGCGGGGTGCTGCACCCGGCCAAGCTCGCCCACGGGCTCGCCGCCACGTTGGAGAACAAAGGTGCGATGATCTTCGACCGCAGCGCCATGACCGGCATCACCGAATCGGGCGGTCAGCTGTGCGTAATGACGAACAACGGGTCGGTCTTCGCCGATCAAGTGGTGCTCGCGACCAACGCTTGGGCGGCGCATCAGCCGTGGGTCGGCCGCAAGGTCGTGCCCCTGTACACATACATAGCGCTCACCGAACCTCTCAGCGACAAGCAGTGGGCGGAGGTGGGTTGGGACAGCCACTGCGGCGTGGAGGACAAGCGCAACTTCGTGCACTACTACCGGCGCACGCTCGATGGCCGGATCCTCTGGGGTGGCAGCGACGGCATCATCCACTTCGGCGGACGCATCGCTCCACGCCACGACCGTGATCGAGCGACGTTCGCCCGGTTGCGCTCGACCTTCCGGCGCACCTTCCCCCAGCTCTCCGATGTGCGATTCACCCACCACTGGGGTGGCCCGGTCGCGATCACGGCGAACTTCGTGCCCACCTTCGAGACCGTGATGGACGGCCGGCTGCACACCGGCGTCGGCTACAACGGCCACGGCGTGGCACCGAGTCACACCGGTGGCAAGATCCTGCGCGACAAGGTGCTCGGGAAGTCCACCGCGGAGACCGATCTGTGCTTCGTGGACCGGAAGGTGGCGGAGTTCCCTCCCGAACCGCTGCAGTGGATCGGCGCGGAGGCGAGCCGCCGCGCGCTGTTGCGCCAGGACGCCCAGAACGACGCCGGCAGGGGCGGTGGTGAGATGGAGCCACTGATGATGAAGGTGCTCCAGCGCCTGGGCTGACACCAGCCGCCCCGATGGTGCCGCCGCCTGTAGGGTCCGCAGCGGACCGACACACGCCCCAGGAGGCCGACCACCGTGGCGATGAACTGCCAGCCGATCCCGACTCTCGATGACCGGATCAACGACATCCGGATGCGCACCGCGCGGATCGTCAACGAGGACATCCTGCCCAACGAATCACTGTTGTGGGGCCGCGCGCTGAAGAGCGATTCGGAGGAGGAGTCCTGGACACGGCGCACCGAACGCCTCGAGCTGCGCGCCGAGATCAAGGAGAAGGTCCGCTCCGAGGGCC
>CAYVYG010000468.1:0-2541 GCA_964454385.1 uncultured Microthrixaceae bacterium | reverse complement strand
TCGGTGCGGAACTCCCAGCGCCAGGTTCCGGCTGCCTCGAAGGACCCCGCCGGCGTGGTCGTAGTGGTCGATTCGATGCTCGCTGGTTCAACTGGCAGAGCCGGGCCGGACTCGCTGCCCTCGACGAGCTGATCAGGTGCACCGGTGCACCCCGATGCAGCGAGCACGAAGATCACCGACAGCGTCGCGACGAAGACGCCCCTGCGACGGTTATCGCCGGTTCTCGTCACCGGTCGGTTGATCCGTTGTGGCCCGTTGTGCGATTGCAGCTCTATGGTTCTCCGTGACACCTCGTGCACACGGCCGGTAACTCCCGATCGTGGTCCCATCTTCGCTCTCCGTCCGTGATCCGATCTGGACACGACCGCTGTCGTGGCGGCCACCACCGACTCTGACCTGTGCAACCCGGACGCGGAACGGGTAGGAGTCCCCGCCCACATCGGCTCGGGCGCCGGGAGTTCTCACTTGTTCGAGAACGTCCCCAGCGCTTCTTCGAGGGTCTGGATGAAAGGTTCGGGCCCGGAGGATTCGAACAGGTTCCCTGTTACGGCGACGATGACCGTGTTGCCGATCCGTGCAACCGTCTCGTAGGCGACCTCAGCGGTGAAGTCCTCGATCTCGAGCCCGTCGTCGACTGCGGTGATCAACTCGTCGGCTGTCGTTTCGAGGCGGAAGTCATCGCGTTCGACTGACAGATCGACCGGATCGACCGCCACACCGCTCGGGGGCCATCCGCTGCAGTGCCCGTTGTCGATCCCCACGAACAGCGACGCGGCCCAGAAGTACTGCCGAGCCTGTTCCTCGGTCCGGAACTGGCCTGCGTTGACGAACGTGAAGCTGGACCCGTCGCTCCATATCGTCGCTGCTGCACCCAGGACGACCACGTCGTTCAGGACCATCCGGTAGCACGACGGAGTGAAGAGGCGGTTGACACCTCCGTAATCGACCCGCGCGGGTGTCTCACCGAACTCGAGAGCCTTTGAGTCCCGGGGGACCCTCAGAGAAGCATTGCGCACCGAGGGTGCTGCAGTGGTGGCCGCGAACTCGTCTATGCGGCTGCGCAGGAGCGCGGAGGTGTTGCGCAGGCCGGGCTCGTGCAACGGCTCGGCATCCTCGATGCCCGAAATGTAGCGGGGCTCTTCCTCCGCAGTACCGGTGTCCGTGTCGTCGACGGCGTCCGTCCCATCGACGGTCTCGGGCGACGTCACCTCGGCCTCGACGATCGGCTTCGGGATCGATCCGTGCTCACCTTCGGCATCCTCCCGGGTCTCGTTGAGCGCGATCGCGGTGCCGACAGCGACCACGGTGAAGAGCGAGATGGCCGCCATCAGGATGCGGCTGCGGCGCCGCCTGCCGCCAGCCGCGCCGATGTCAGCTTCTGCACCGGGTTCACCGGAGGCGCCGGCCTTCTCGGGTGGCCGTTCCGGGTCTGGTCGAGCGGAGCGCGGTGCACCCCGGCCTACGAGAGTGTCCGAGCTCGCGTCCGCATACCCGTCGATGGCCGGATCCCATACTGGCTTCGGAAGCCCTCGGGTCTCCCGAGATGCACCGGAGCCTTGATCCTCCCCGGCCAACTCGGTCTCGATCGCGCGCAGCGACGACACGAACGAGGCCAGCTCCGGGCGTTTCGCGGGGTCCTTGTCCATCGCGCTGCGCAGGACTTCGTCCAACTCGGGGATCGTCTCGGCGACCGCATCGCAGGTCGGGCAGGCGGATGAGACCACGCGGGTCATGAACGCGAGTGGCCCTTCGCCCGGTTCGCGTGCGAAGGGCGGGCGGCCATCCAACAGGGTGTAGAGCGTCGCTGCCAGCGAATAGACATCGGCGGCAGGGGTGGCGCTCGCTTCCTCGAACAGCTCGGGAGCAGCGTGTTCCGCTGTGAAGCCGTAGATCGAGGACGATCCGCCCGCGTCGATGACACTCGATATGCCGAAGTCCGAGATCGCGGGCTCGCCATATCGATCCACCAGGATGTTCTCGGGCTTGATATCTCTGTGCAGCACCCCCTCCCCGTGCGCGACGAGCAGTGCCTCACCGATGACGATGCCGGTGTGAAGGACGTGGCCGACCGCCAGGTCCTCGTTGCCGACGAGCGCTGACATCGGATACTCCATGCGTTCCATCACCAGGAACGGGTGGTCGTCGCCGGTTATCCCACTTCGGTAGATGTGCACTACGTTGCGCACACCCGAGAGGCGACCGGTGACCTGGGCTTCGCGCTCGAAGGACTTCCGGTCGGCACCGTCGACGCGGGCGTGGAATACCTTCACTGCTACGACCCGGTCGAGTTGTGGTTCGACCGCCTCGTACACCTCGGCGAAGCCGCCTGACCCCAACAGTCGCCCTAGGTGGAGCCCCTCCATGCCACTCACACGCACATTGTTGCTTATCGGTGCATGTGATTCACAAGTCCGAGTATGGAGCCACATGTCAATCTTGCCAGGCGTGCAGCCCCGGCGTGCAGCATGGACTCGTCCGGCTGGTTCGAGGATGTCCCGAGTTCCGTGGAACTTGGGTGACGGCCCGGTGTTGATCAGGCTG
>CAYVYG010000467.1:0-2582 GCA_964454385.1 uncultured Microthrixaceae bacterium | reverse complement strand
CCGGTAAGGGCATCAACTGGGGTGGCGCTCTGGTGCGCACCGAGGCGACCGGCTACGGGGCGGTGTTCTTCGCCACCGAGATGCTGGCCGCACGCGGTGAGCACATCGAGGGCATGACCTGCTCGGTGTCGGGTTCGGGGAACGTGGCGATATACGCGATAGAGAAGATCCACCAACTCGGTGGGCGCGTCGTAACCTGTTCCGATTCCGGCGCCGCCGTGTACGACCCCGACGGCATAGACCTCGAACTGCTCAAGAAGGTGAAGCTCGAGGACCGCGGCAGGATGTCCGATTACGTCGCCGACCGACCGAACGCGGAGGTGCTCGACGACGGGATCTGGTCGGTGCCCTGCGATCTCGCGTTCCCGTGCGCGACGCAGAACGAGCTCCACGAGCGCGACGCCAAAGCACTGGTCGCCAACGGGGTGAAAGCCGTGGTCGAGGGAGCGAACATGCCCGCGACACCGGAGGCGATCGCGGTCCTGGCGGACAACGGGGTGGCGTTCGGTCCGGCCAAGGCCGCCAACGCGGGCGGCGTGGCGACCTCGGCACTCGAGATGCAGCAGAACGCGAGCCGGGACAACTGGAGCTTCGACTACACCGAGAAGCGCCTCACCCAGATCATGAAGTCGATCCACCGCACCTGCTTCGACGCGGCTGAGGAGTACGGCGATCCGGGCAACTACGTGCTCGGAGCGAACGTGGTCGGTTTTCTGCGGGTGAGCCAGGCGATGGTCGCCATGGGTGTCGTCTGAACAGCTTCACGACTCCCGGCTCTCCTCAGGGCGGAACAACAACACGGCGCGCACCGCGGTGTCGAGCACCCAGAACCCCACGACAGCCACAGCGACCGGGCGCGCACCGAGGAGGAGCAGCAGGGCTGCGACGTTGGCCGCAGCGACGCCGGGCCACGACTTCATGAGCTCGAAGCCGGCGCGGAGCCTCTGGTGGCCACCCGCGCGCACCACCGGCGCGAGGTAGGCCACCGATGCCACGAGGATCTGCGCGTAGCCGCCCACGACGAGGCTCGACAGGGCATCGCTGTGGGCGATCGGCGCATCTCGAGCATCGAGAGCCAGCACGAGCGCGCTCACGATCCACCACGAGGCGCCCGCCAGCAGACCGACGAGCCGGGGACCCGCCCAGTCGAACTGCTTGCGA
The DNA here is from genome assembly GCA_964454385.1 of uncultured Microthrixaceae bacterium. Classification (GTDB taxonomy): domain Bacteria; phylum Actinomycetota; class Acidimicrobiia; order Acidimicrobiales; family Microtrichaceae; genus JAMLGJ01. Next base: position 1,421 of record CAYVYG010000467.1, on the reverse strand, counting down.
CCGGGCCGGGGCAGCATCACAACCACGGCGACCACAGAGAGCGCCACCAGCACGAACCCGGCGCTGACCAGAAGCCTCGTGTCCGCCAGCTCACCGCCCACGATCGCCAGGACCGCCAACGACGCCGCGATGATCACCATCCGCACCCGTGCCGCTGTAGCGAGCGGCGACATCTTCATCCTCAATTGGGTGGCGGCGAAGAACGGCAACGTCGCGAGGATCACGATGCCCACCAAACCCAACGTGTTGACACTCAGGTGCGCTTCTACGAGCCGCAGGGTGTAGAGCTCACCCCCACGCGCTGCCAGAGCGCCGAGGGTCACCCCGATGAGGCCCCATGCCGCCGCAACGACATATCCGTCGATCGCGGGATGGAAGCGGGTCGTGGCCGACCAGTGCCTGACCCAGACCAGGATCCCAGCGAGCGTCACCAGGCCCACCGCTATGGCAACCGCCGACACCGCCAGGAGCTGCCACTGACCGGCCTCGCGCCCCACCGCCACCCCGAGCGCCCCCGCGACCATGAAAGCGAGTTGCACTGCCGCGACCGGGTCGGTCGGCGCGGGTGCGGTCGACCACGTCACGGCCAGCATCTGGGTCACACCCGAGATCGCGCACAGCAGCCCACCGACGAGGAACAGGTGCAGCGGCAGCCAGGTGCCGGTGTCGTGGGGAACGACTGCCACCACTGCCGCCGACACGCTGAAGAGGCCCGCTGCGATCAGCGCCCAAGCAGCGTGACGCTGCGCGTCTATGACCCTCGTGGAGACCCTCGGGTGTTGACCGCCGGCGCGCTGGTCGTTCATGCACGCCGCATCCACGCGAGGAGCAACCCGACCGGCGTGCTCAACAGCACGAACAACACGAGCGCCCGGTACAACCACGTCCACCCTGACAACTCGGGACGGCTCGTCCCCACTGCGAGGGCGAACCCGACCAGTGCCGCTGCGGTTATCACGCCTCCGATGCTGGTCAGCACCGGGGCGGACACGAGGGTTCCGGTGATGACCGCGATCGCAGCCAGGTTCCACCCGAGCGCGAGCAGCAGCCGCCGGGAGCTCGGAGGGACCGAACCGGGGAGCCACACAAGACCTGCTCCCAGGGCGATCTGGGCCACTCCCACCACGAGCACGAGGTAGGCCGCCACCCACGAACCGCGCTCGAAGTCGGTCGGTCCGGTCACCGCAGCCACGATCCCACCGGCGACGACACCGAAGGCTCCCAGAGCGAGGAACCAGCGCGCCGCCAGGGACCTCGGGGACCGCGGCAGGGGGAACCGCAGGCTGTGGGAAGCTGTGGGAGTGGACAGGGGCAGATCGTGATGGTCCGGTGCCCGGGGTGCGCCCCGGGAGGGTGTGCCAGAGGTCATTGTACGCCTCGAGTTCATATGTCTAGTATCTACTAGAACAACGATGCTGAAG
>CAYVYG010000466.1:0-2583 GCA_964454385.1 uncultured Microthrixaceae bacterium | reverse complement strand
CCTCGTAGCGTGCGGTGGGCGTGATCAGCCTCGTGGCGGTCATCTGGTTCAGCGTCAGGGTGCCGGTCTTGTCCGTACAGATCGTGGTGGTGGACCCGAGCGTCTCCACCGAAGCGAGCCGCTTCACGATCGCGTTGTGGGCGGCCATCTGCGACACCCCCAGAGCGAGGGTGACGGTGACGACCGCGGGGAGGCCCTCGGGGATGGCCGCCACCGCGAGGGCCACCGACTCGATCATCGCCTCTGCGAGGTCCTCGCCCTGCGCGAGCGCCAACGCGAACACGACCAGCACGGCACCGACCGCGATCACCGCCAGTCGCTTGCCCAGCACGTCGAGCTGGCGTTGCAGGGGCGTGAGCTGTTGTGGTGCCTCCGCCAGCATCCCTGCGAGGCGACCCACCTCGGTGTGCATCCCGGTGGCGGTCACGACCATCTCCGCCCGGCCGCGTACGACCGTGGTGTTCATGAACCCGCAGTTCGCCCGGTCACCGGGTGATTCCGCTTCCCCGGGACCGAGGGCCGCGGTGTGCTTGTCCGCAGGCACCGACTCCCCGGTGAGCGCGGATTCCTCCACCGCCAGGTGGTTCGCACCCACGAGCCGGCCGTCGGCCGGCACCCGGTCGCCGGCCTCGAGGATCACCACGTCGCCAGGAACGAGCTCGGATGCCGCGACCTCACGCAACGACCCCCCACGGCGCACCCGCACCACCAGTTGGAGCATCTCCGACAGGGCGGCCATCGCAGCGTCGGCGCGGTTCTCCTGGATGAACCCGAACACGGCGTTGATCACGAGCACGACGAGGATGACGATCGGATCCTTGAGATCCCCGACCGCGGCGGAGATCACCGCTGCTGCGAACAGCACGTAGGTCAACACGTTGCGGAACTGGCCCACCAGGCGCTTCCACGCCGGGTCCGGCTCCGCCTCGGCCAGTCGGTTGGGCCCGAGGAGGCGGTAGCGGCGCTCGACCTCGTCTGCGTCGAGCCCCTCGTCGATCGCCACGCGCAGCACCGAGGCGACCTCGTTGGCCGCCATGGTCGCTGCCACAGCGGTGTCGAGGGTCACCTCACCCGCTCCGGGGGAGCCGGCCGGTGCGGGGTGCGCGGAGACGCCCGCGGAGACGCTGTCCGGCTGGTCCATCGGCTGGAGGATACCGGCGACGCGACCCGACGCCCGCTCACTGCCAGAGCCGCAGGGCCGGCACCGGGTCCTTGAGCCGCCAGCGGATCTTCGGCGGGTCCTCGGTGCGCACCAGGTCCTTCAGCAGCACCGGACCCGTCATCGGCACCCGACCCGTCAGCGGATCCCGCAGCCCCGGCGGCGTCTGACGTAGCGCTCGATCTCGGCCACGTCGAAGCAGAGCTCGCCGCCGACACGATCGGCCACGAGGACCCCCGCCGACACGAGGCGCCGCACGGTCTCGGGCGTCACACCCATGCGGTGCGCCGCCTCGGTCTGGTTGCACCAGTGCCGTCCTCGCATGGTGGTTGTCTCGGCACGACACCGAGCGGACTTCAGTTTTCGGGCGGTTGGTCGGTGACTCCCCGAAAGCGCCGGGACAAACCCGCGAAGTGCGCGAGCTGACTCCCGCAATCCGACCGTGAGCACGCGCAGTTCGCCGGGGGTGGAGCGGGGGCGACCGGTCACGGCCGGCCGGGGATCTCCTCGAAGGTGGGTTTGCGCCCCTCCGCTTTGGCTGCGAACTCCTCGGCCATGTCGCTGCCCACGAACATCCCCGACTGCCAACCCGCGATGTGGCGCAACGAGTCCGCCACCGAATGGTCACGGGCGTAGTTGATCGCTTCCTTGGTGCCCCAGATGGCGAGCGGCGAGTGCGACGCGATTCGCGCGGCGATCTCGAGCGTTCCGTTCACGAGCGAATCGTGGTCGTCGAACACCTGGTTGACGAGCCCGACCTCCAGAGCACGCTGCGCGGGCATGCGGTCACCGGTGTAGGCGAGCTCGCGTGCGACGCCCTCGGGGATGATCTTGGGCAGACGCTGCAGGGTGCCCACGTCAGCGGTCATTCCGATGTTGATCTCCTGCACGCAGAAGAAGGCATCGGCGGAGCAGTAGCGCATGTCGGCTGCGGTCACCATGTCCACCGCGCCGCCGATGCAACCTCCCTGGATCGCCGCGAGCACCGGCATCCGCGCGCTCTCCAGGGACGTGAAGGCGTCCTGGAGGTGCTGCACGAGCATCCACAGGAACGACGCCCGCCGACCCTTCTCGTCGACTCCCCCGCCGGATGCGAGCCCGTTGTCGCCGGTGAACACCGACAGGTCCATGCCCGCGGAGAAGTGCTTGCCCGTCGAGGAGATCACCACCGCCCGGGCCTTCGCACCTGTGTCGATGTCGGAGATGATCTCCGGAAGCTCGCTCCAGAAGCCCGGAACCATGGTGTTGAGCTCGCCGGGGCGGCTCAACTGGACGTGAGCGACCCCGTCGGACGTGGATACCTCGAAGCACTCGTACACGGCCACGACGCTACCGCCCCGGAGTCACCGGGGCACCCGATGGGTCGATGTATGTTCTTCGCTGATGGGAGACAACACATCGCGCAGCGACCCGCCAGACCTCAG
>CAYVYG010000465.1:0-2596 GCA_964454385.1 uncultured Microthrixaceae bacterium | reverse complement strand
TGCGGATGTCAGCACCGCCGGTGAGGGTGGCACTGCCGGTGAGGGTGGCACTGCCGGTGAGGATGGTACTGCAGCGGCGGGGGCCGGGAGGAGGCGGGTCCTGGTGGGTCTGGGGGTCGCGATCGCCGCGGTCACCGGGACCACGCTGATCGGCAGCGCGCGGAACGCGGACGCGGAGCCAGCCGACCACTCATCGGTGCCCAACCCGACCGTGGTGATCGGCGAGGAGGCAGTGCTCGAGCGCGGGGGTGTCCAGGGCCCGCGCTCTCAACAGGCCGGCCCAACGCCCGATGCCGAGATCGGTGATGCAGTGGTTCTCGAGAGGAACCCCGACGGTACCCCCGGCACACAGGTCACCCGCTGAGGGCGTCGCCGTCGATGACCCCGCACTCGAGCAGCGCCGAACGCAACTCCGCGATCCGCTGCGGGTGGGCGGCGAGCACCGATCCGGGAGTCGGTGGGCCGCCCTCGATCGATTCGACCGCCACCCCCGCCTCTGTCGCTATCAGCCAACCCGCCGCCAGGTCCCAGATCGACAGACCGGCTTCGTAGTAGGCGTCGACGCGCCCCGTGGCGACCGAGCAGAGATCGACCGCTGCCGCGCCCATGCGCCTCACGTCGCGGATCCTCCCGAGCAGCGCCGCGAGCACCGATCCCTGACGCGCTCGGCGGTCCCGGTCATAGCTGAAGCCGGTGGCCACGAGCATCTGATCGAGGGGCTTCGGTGGACCGAGACCGAGCCGCGTCCCTGAGACGAAGGAGGCGTCGCCGCAGAACGAACCCGATCCGCGCACAGCCCAGTAGCTCCGTGCATGCGTGGGGTCGGCAACGACTCCCACGACGGCCGAACCGCCCTCCCAGGCCGCGATCGATACCGCGTAGCCGGGGTGGTCGTAGAGGTAGTTGGTCGTGCCGTCGATCGGATCGACGATCCAGGTGACACGACCCTCGTCGATCTCGCCGCCGTGCTCCTCGCCCAATACGGCGTCATCGGGGCGCGCATCGGCCAGCACGGTCCTGATGGCGTCCTCGGATGCCAGGTCCATCTGGGTCACGTGGTCGGTGGTGGATGACTTCGTGTCGACCTGTAGCTCCGAGGGGCGGTTCCCGTGGATCAATCCGACCGCTGTCCGCGCGGCCGTGATCGCGGTCCGCAGTAGCTCGTCGGGGTCAGCGTCTGTCACGGATCGTGTTCCACTCGCCGAGCGCTCGAAGCGTCAGCACGGCGACCACCGCGACCCCGCCTGCGAAGCCCAGTCCGCAACCCAGGGTCAACAGGCCCGTGGCTACGGGGCCGAAGTTGCCGAGTCGCCCGAAAGCAGCCCCGATCAGGCCGCCCGCGGCTCCACCGACGAGGATCGCTACAAAAGCAGCCACCCTCGCCCACAGCGGTGGCAGCGCCGTGTCGGGTCCGGGCAGGCTGTCGGGTCCGGGCAGGGCCGGTCGCGGTCGTGGCATCGGGTTTCATGCTAGGCGGCACCCGCCACGTGGCAGACTCAGGAGGTGAGGCACTGGTCCGTGGGTGGCGCGGTCATCGAGTCCGAGGTGCTCGAGGCGGCTTCGATCAGCGACGCTGCTCCGCCCGGCGGGCGACCCGGCGTGCTGATGGTCAAGAACCTGCGCCAGGGCGGGCATCTCGACTGGACGCCCCCCGGAGGGGTGATCGACGGTGGTGAGGCGCTGATCGGCGGGCTCACGAGGGAGGTGAACGAGGAGACGGGCCTCACGGTGCGTCGCTGGGAGGGACCGCTCTACGAGATCACCGCCGATGCGCCCGACATGGGCTGGCGTCTGCACGTCGAGGTCCATCGGGCCATCGAGGTGGTGGGCGTGCTGCGGGTGGGTCACGATCCCGACGGCATCGTGGTGGAGGTGGACGTGGTTCCCTGTGGGGATTGCGACGACCGCATGGGAGACGCACACCCGTGGGTCAGGGAACCACTGCTCGATTGGATGGACCAGCGCTGGAGCGGAACCCGCGAGTACGCCTACAGGGTGCTGGGCGCCGATCCCGGAACCATCCGCGTGGAGCGCGCCGATCCGCACGATTTTCGCGGTCGCTGAAGGGGTACGAGGCCCGGAGCGGGGTACCGTGTGGCATGATGCAAGCCGCACCGCAAGCCGCCCGATCGGCACCGAAGTAGGCAAGGGGGTCCGGGTACATGCCGCTGTCAGAGGACGAACAGCGCATCTTGAGCGAGATCGAGAGCCAGCTGCGGGAATCCGATCCCGACCTGGCCGACGAGGTCTCGCGCAAGACGGTCTACCGCGATGCCTTCGGCAAGCTGCGCTGGGCCGTGGTCGCGTTCGTGGCGGCACTTGCGGCGTCGGTCCTGTTGCTCAGCGTCGACTACCTGCTCGCATTCGGTGGCTTCCTCGCGATGTTCGTGGCGGCGATGTACATCGAGCGCAACCTCAGGCGGGTGGGACGAGCGGGCATAGACGAGGCGACCCGGGCGATCAGGCGCAACAGCCTTCGCGACTACCTCGACAACGCAGGTGCGAAGGCCCGGCACCGTCTCCGTCGCGAGGACGACAAAGGGGAGTCCTAAGAGCATGGGTCAGTGCCAAGTCACCTAGTGCCAAGTCACCTAGT
>CAYVYG010000464.1:0-2600 GCA_964454385.1 uncultured Microthrixaceae bacterium | reverse complement strand
TCAGCGGATACGAGAACCTCGACATGATCGGCCGCCTCTACCACCTCGGCCGGGACCGCTCGCGCGAACGTGCCCGCGAGCTGCTCGAGCGCTTCGACCTGACCGATGCCGCCGACCGGCCCGTCAAGGGCTACTCGGGGGGCATGCGGCGCCGTCTCGACCTTGCCGGCGCCCTGGTCGCGGAACCCCCGGTGCTCTTCCTCGACGAGCCTACGACCGGGCTCGACCCCCGCAGTCGTCTGGACCTGTGGGCGATCATCCGCGAGCTCGTCTCGGGCGGTGCGACGCTGTTGTTGACCACCCAGTACCTCGAGGAGGCCGACCAGCTCGCGGATGAGATCGTGGTGATCGACCACGGTCGTTCGATCGCGCAGGGCACCGCGGACGAGCTCAAAGCCCAGGTCGGAGGTGAGCGGATCGAGGCGACCATCGAGGACCCCGCCCAGCTCGAGTCGGCCTGCGAAGCGGTGACACCGCTGGCCGCGGGACCGATCGAACGTGACGGCTCCACCGGTCACCTCGTGGTGCCGATCAGCGGTGGAGCCGCAGTTCTCACCGATGCGCTCCGCAGGCTCGACGCCGCCCACGTCGAGGTCAAGGACATCGGCCTGCGGCGCCCGACCCTCGACGACGTGTTCCTGACACTGACCGGGCACCGCGCCGAGGAGAGCTCCGAGGGTGTCCCGGCCGACGCGGCATCGGCGGGCGGAGAGGCTCCGGGGCAGGGGCCCGAGGGTGAGCGCCGCCGGACTGGGGTGAGTCGATGAGCCCGGTCGCGCAGATGTTCGCGGACACGGCGGTGGTGGCCAAGCGCAACGTCATCAAGATCCGCCGTGTCCCCGAGGTGCTGGTCTTCGTTCTCATCTCGCCGATCATGTTCGTGTTGTTGTTCGGTTACGTGTTCGGCAACGCGATCCAGGTGGCGGGCACCAGCTACCGGGAGTTCCTGATCGCGGGGATATTCGCCCAGACCGTGATGTTCGGCGCGACCTTCACCGGTGTGGGCATCGCCGAGGACATGGAGAAGGGCATCATCAACCGGTTCCGCTCGCTGCCGATGAGCGGCTCGGCGGTGCTGGCGGGGCGCACCGCGAGCGACGTGATCTACAACGTGTTGTCGGTGTTCGTCATGGCGGCGACGGGCCTGCTCGTCGGCTGGCGCATCCGTGGTTCGTTCCTCGATGCCGTGGTGGCGTTCGCTCTGATCCTGTTGTTCGCCTACGCGGTCTCGTGGCTGATGGCCTACATCGCGCTGATCATCCCCAGCGTCGAGGTGATCAACAACGCCTCGTTCATGGTGATCTTCCCGTTGAGCTTCATCGCCAACACCTTCGTGCCCGTCGAGGACCTTCCGGGGCCGTTGCAGACCTTCGCCGAGTGGAATCCGGTCTCCACGGTCACCCAGGCGGCACGGGATTTGTTCGGCAACATCCCGCCGGGCACCCCCGCACCCGACGCCTGGCCGCTGCGTCATCCGGTGGTCTACACCCTCGCATGGGTGGTCGTGACCGTGGCGATCTTCGCGACGTTGTCGGTTCGCCGCTACCAGAAGGTCGCCAAGAGCTGACCCGGTCATGGGGTGCTCACCGGTGGGTCGGGGCGGTGGAAGCTAGTGGCCACCGACGGTCGAACGTCCCAGCAGGGTCGCAACCTCCGAGCCACCCTGGAAGATCGTGATGTCCCCGTCGACGGACACCTTGAGCACCACCCGTGCGGTCCGTGAGAGCGTTCGTGCCGCTGCGGTGCGGGCGCCCTCGTACTGGCTGTCCGAGCTCGTGACAACCGCCGCGTAGGCCAACAGCGCCCCCGAGCGATGCAGAATCGTGGCCCCGTCGAGTGAGGCGATCCGGGCGAGGGTGAACTCGTCGAGGTCCTCGGTGTCGAGCAGATGGTGAAGGCGCGTCTCGGGTCGCATGGCGGATGGGTCGATCTGGTCGCGCAGGTCGTAGCGGTCCTTGGCCGGCACCACACCGGCCAGGTCGTCGGGGTCGTCGACGATCGCGAGGATCGCGCCACGCGGTTGGGTGGCGATCAGGAACGCGGTGCGCGCCACGAGCGACGCGGCCTGAGCGCCGCTGGTCAGGTCGTCGATCGAGGCGGTGAGCGCCACCGGGAAGGCGGTCCAGTGCTCGGCGCGTCGCACCAGAAGCGGGAGGCCGTCGACGAAGGTCCAGATGCTGCGGTCCCTGCGAACGAGGAACCCGACCCCGCCCAGGATGCGGGTCGCGTCCGCTACGAGTGACTGGTTGGCGAGGCCGACGCCGATCGTCGAGGACCGTGGGCCACTCGGGGGCTCGTCGTCGTGTGGGAGGCGGTGGCTCTGCAACTCGGTGCGGGCGCGGCCCTTGGGGTCGACCACGAGAACCGACTGGTGCCCGTCGAAGAGCAGCGGTGCCCGCTTGGCGGGACGCAGGTCCCCGGGGTAGCGCAGCGCCAGGCGGGGAGCATCGGCGAGCACGTCGGCGATCACCACGCCGTGGGTCAACTCGGTGGCCTCGATGCGAGCACCGCTGATCTCGATCAGGTACTCGATGACCTCGGCTATCAGCTCGCCCGGTTCCTCCACACCCAGGCGCGAGCACATGTAGGAGTTGAGGATC
>CAYVYG010000463.1:0-2603 GCA_964454385.1 uncultured Microthrixaceae bacterium | reverse complement strand
GGGGAAGATCATCACCGACACCTTGGCGTCCAGCGCCACCTTGCAGAGCTCCATCGCCTGCCCGGCGCTGTCACGGTCACCCCGTTCCAAGGGTATGTCCTTGGACAGGCGCATCAGCCACCCGGCGACGGGGATCTTGAACATCTCGATCTTGGAGAGCCACTTCATCTCCCACGGGAGATGGCTGATCAGGAGGATGTCGACGAAGGACTCGTGGTTCGAGACCACGATGTAGGGGTTGCGAGGGTTCTCGGGCAACGTGCCGCTCACCCTGAAGTGCCACAGCGGGTTGAGCTTCTGGTGTGCGACGGGCATCTTGCGGTACAGGTAGCCGGTCCACCAGCGCGCCCGGTCGAATGGCCATGTGACCAGCCACACGACCACCATCATCGGTACCCAGAGCACCACCAGAGCGCCGAATGCGAACCAGCTCCAGACCGACAGCGCGGTGACGACGAACCCGGCGCGCGGCTCGTCGGTGTCGGCGGTTGTTCCCTGCGCAACGGGTCGGGCCATGACCGAACCATAGACCCGCCGGGAGCCTCGACCACAGGTCGGTGATCGACACCGCGACGACCCGGATCGGAACCCGGGTCCGCGGGCTCGATGCCCGAGAACAGGGATCAGTCGCCCGATCGCCCCTCGGGAACCAGGCGGTAGACGTTGGTGTCGCGCTCGACGAAGCCCAACCGCTTGTAGAGCCGGTTGGCAGCCTCACGGCTGGGACGCGAGGTGAGGTCCACCGTGCGCGCTCCGCGTTCGGTTGCGATCTCGATCGCCCTTCGGTTCAGGGCCTCGCCGACCCCGCGTCCCCTCGCCCGCGAGTCGACCACGACGTCCTCTATCCAGGCCCTCACACCGGTGGGGATCGGGAACACGACCAGGGTCATCGACCCGAGCACCCGCTCGGAGTCGCTTGCCAAGAGAAGATGGCATGCCGGCGATCCGACGATCTCGGCGAGGCGCTGGCGGTCCGGCGGTGGCGAGGAGGAGGAGAGCTGGGGGATCAACGCCCGCATCGCTGCGACCAGCTCGTCGGTGACCACAGTGCACTCCTCGACGGTGCACTCCTCGACGGTGCACTCCTCCGCCTCGGTCGGGTCATCGGACGACGAAGCCATGGCGAGAGCCTAGGAGGCATCCGCACCCCAGACCGGTACGGTGGGATCCATGGGGCACCTGCGCTGGGAACTCAAGCCACCCTCCACGGTGATCGGCTCCACCCAGACGGTGATGGTGGCGGCGTTCACCGGCTGGAACGACGGAGCCGACGCAGCTTCTGACACCATCGACCACCTCTGGTCACACTGGGGAGCACAGCGCATAGCGGAGGTCACGCCCGACGGGTTCGTCGACTTCACGATGAGCCGACCCAGCATCGAGCTCCACGACGGCGTGCCCTCCGACATCTCCTGGCCATCGACGCGCCTCGGTTGGTGCACCCCCTCCGCGGGGCTTTCGGTGGTGCTGGTGAAGGGACCCGAACCCGAGTTCGCCTGGTCGGAGTACTGCGACACGATCGTTGACGCGGCCGATGAGCTCGGGGTTCCCACCCTGATCACGGTCGGCTCGATGCTCTCGGACGTGCCCCACACCCGGCCGGCGCCGGTGTTCTGCGCGGCCCGCGACCGTCACGTGCTGGATTCGGTGGACCTGCCGCGCTCGAACTACGAGGGTCCCGTCGGCATACCCTCGGTGCTCGCGGAGCGCGCCCACCACCGGGGACTGGAGACCCTCGGGCTCTGGGCCGCGGTGCCCGCCTATGCAGCGGGAGTTCCCAGCATCAAGGGCGTGCTCGCGCTCGTCGATGTGCTCGAACGCATCCTCGAGGTCGACGTGGACACGACCGGATTCGCAGAGGCAGCCGACGAGTACACGGCCTACCTGGACAACGTCGTCGAGGAGGACCCTGAAACCGCTGACTACGTCGCTCGCCTCGAGGAGGCCTACGACCGCGCTGACGAGATGGCGCTCGGGACCTCCACCAACCTCGTGGTCGAGGTCGAGAGGTTCCTGCGCGACCAGTGACCGAACCGCGCCCGAGGCGTGGTCACCGCCTCGATGGCGGATCGAGCTCGTCGATGAGCGCTCTGGAGATCTCGCTCTGGAGCTCCGGCGATGTCAGCCGACCGCCACCGGGTGGGATCACGTAGAAGCAGTCGACCACATCGACGCCCATCGTGTGGATACGGGCCCCGGTTATCGCCAGGTCGAACTCGCCCAGCGCGCGGGCCAACCGGTACAGCAGACCCACGCTGTCGGGACCCGTGACCTCGATCACCGTGGAGCGGGCCGACGCACCGTTGTCGAAGCGCACCGCGGGTTCGAACCGGTGCTCGCCCGCATGCCTGCGGGGAGGCTGCGAACGCTCCCTGTCACCGAGCCGGGATTGCAGAGCCAGGCGCCCGTCGAGGGCTGCCTCGACATCACCGATGACCCGTTGGGGGACCTCGTCCCCGACGAGTGCCTCGCGCAGCACGAACTCGTCCACGCAACGGGACCCCGACATGTGGATGTTGGCTGCCACGACGTCGAGTCGGTGCAGCGCGAGCGCTCCGGCTATGCGACAGAACGCACCCGGACGATCCTCGAACGCGACCGAG
>CAYVYG010000462.1:0-2605 GCA_964454385.1 uncultured Microthrixaceae bacterium | reverse complement strand
CCACCTGCCCTGAACACGGGCGCGAACTCGAGCTCCCAGTGCCAGGCGGCCTCGCGTCTCGCGAGGTCCCGGGCACGGCCCAACCACGGGTGCGCGTCGAGCACGTCGGCTACAGGTATCCGCGCCGCGGCGCGCTGCTCCTCGATCGCCTCCAACTCGGCCAGGTCGGCGAACAGGTCGAGTTGGCCGGTCGGCTCGGTGTGCTCGGGGCCGATGATCGCTTCGAGCGCCTCGACCCACTGCCGCCAGCTCGGTGGAGTGACTGCGCCGAACGCGCCGGCAGCGCTGTCGTCGGTCGCCCGGTCACTGGTGCCCGATCCTTCAGCGTTAGCACCGTCGGCAGGCCCCGCGGCGTCACCTGCGCCATCGGCACCTCGACCGTCGGCGGCCCCGGCATCGAGGGGCCAGAACCACAGGCCCACCCAGGCGTCCATCACGAGGCGCAGCCGGCCGAGCGCCGAATCCGCGTTCGCGAGGATCGTCTCGGCGGTGTGGCGGTCGTCGTCGGGTGCGCCTGCGTCCTCTCCGGAGAGACCGGTGCCGTACAGCCCGAGTGGGCGGCGCATGCGGGAGTGCAGACGGTCGAGCACGTCGGTCGCTTCGCTCCACAGCCGCTCGACACCGTTGGCGAGAGCGACCAGCCGATCGCGATCGGCGGGCGAGGGGGCCTTGAGGATCGCCCTGCGCCAGTCCCGCAACGCCTCGGCGGCATCGGGCGCGAGCTCGTTTGCCTCCTTGCGGTCGGCGACCGCACCCCAGCCGTGGCCGGGAAGGAGGAAGTGGTGGATCTCGTTGCCGGCCGGCGGTTCGCCGAGTGGCCGGTCGGTCGGTGGGACAAGCGGTGCCTTGGTGGTGTCGCGCTCGCGGGCCCACAGCCCCGCACCCTTTGGTGGTGAGCCGTCCGGAGGGCCGAAGAGCGCCACGGCGGTCCACGTCGCGCGGCGGCAACCGACGAGGCTGTTGCCCCGGCGCAGTTGCAGACCGAACCACGGGGCCTTCAGCCCCGGGTGCATCGAGTTGAGCCACAGGGAGACCTCGGCGAGCTCCACCGCGGTGGCGTTGAGGTCGACGCCGTAGCACTGGTGCAGAGCGAAGTGGGCCTTCACCTTCTGCAGCTCACGCTGGTAGCGCTCGGCGTCGAGGACCTCGCCGCGCTCGCGCTGTGCGCGTCTCAGGTACTCGGCTGCGAGCTGGTTGATCGCCTCGTTGAGGAACGCCCCCGAACCGAGCGCCGGCTCGCACACGGTGAGATCGAGGATCTCCGCGGCGGTGGTGATGCCCGCTGAGCCGCCGGGTTCGCGGGCGTGGTCATCGGTGCCGAGCAGCTCGGCGAGCGCGTGGCGCACCACACAGGAGGTGAGCACCTCGGGGGTGTAGTAGCTGGCGGAACGCTGCCGGTCACGGCCCGCCAGGCGGAACACGAAATCGCCTCGACGGTGCTCGACGCGCCGGGTGGTGCCGTCGGACGGGTCGGTGTGCTCGACGAACACCTCGGGTGGGTAGTCGCCCGCGTCGGTCACCGGGACCATCCAGGTGCCATCGGAGGGGTCACCGCCGCGGGCCACCTCGTAGAGGTCCTCGCGCGCGAAGAACCCGGTGTAGGCCATCAGACCCTCGTAGACCGCTCCGAGCTGGTTGATGCCGAGCTGCGCGTAGGAGATGAACCCGGCGGAGTCGCCCTTGGAGCGACCGGGGCTCAACATGAGTGCTTTGAGCACCTCCTGAAGTGCCTGGTTGCGCAGCGTGACGCCGTCGAGCAGGGGAGTGGAACCGGGATCGAAGATCGTGGCATCCAGTCCGGGGAACTGCAGGTAGTCCTCCACCGAGCGTTGCGGGGCGGCATCCGGTTCGCCAGGTGCGCCAGCGGCGGTGACGGGTGTTTCGCTGAGCACGAACTGTTGCACGATGTTCTCGGCGTGGTAGCCGTCGTTGACGAGGGAGAACAGCACCTCGAGTGAATCCGTGAAGTGGCGGCCGTTGCGTGCATGGTCGTCGTCGAGGTCGATCAGGGTGAGCTCACGCAACCGGTCGAGGGAGTAGCCGGCGACGTAGGCGTCGTCGTCGGTGGGCAGCACACCGAGCTCGGGGCGGCTCTCCGCGTACAACAACACGATCAGGCGGTACAGGTAGCGCAGGCACTGGGTGGTGAGCTCACGGGCATCGACTCGGTTGGGTCCGCTGTAGACCGCCTGGTTGGCGGCGAGGCGTTGCGCGATCACCTCGTTGGCGAGGACCTCCACGCTGTTGCGCATCCCCTCGCGCAGCTCCTTGGACACACCCACCGCGTGGCGTTGGGAGGATTCGGTGAGCCGGTCGAGCACGCTGGTGGCTGCATCGAGGTCGCCGTCGCCGCCCGCGCCGAGGTGGCCGGGAACGAGCGAGTCCGCCGAGAACAGCGCCGCGATCGTCTCGAGCTCACCGCGGGCCGTGGCATCCGCACGCTCGAGGGCGGCGTCGAGGTCGACCGCGAGGAACCGGCCCTCGGCCCACTTGGAGCGTTCCGCCAACAAGACCGTGGTGCCGGCGCACAACAACACGAACCGGGGCGGGTCATCGACCGAGAACAACTCGCCGGGTGCGTCGGCCGCGAGACGCACCGCGGTCT
>CAYVYG010000461.1:0-2608 GCA_964454385.1 uncultured Microthrixaceae bacterium | reverse complement strand
GTGAATTTGCCGGTGTTGACATCCACGACGGTCATCGCCTCGGTACGGTCGATGGCGTGTTGTCGTGCGGCCTTGCCACCGAGGATGCCGGGCAACACGAGCACGGCCACAGCGGCCAAGATCCCGCCGACGATCCACCCCGTTGCGGCCGCCGCCAGCAGCGCCGCCACCGCCGCAAGAGCGACCTTGGGCAGAAGCGAGCTGGAGCGCACCCGGTGGAGGTAGCTGGCCGGCGCGTCGAAGAGCGGGCGGCCGGTGAGGCCGGCGAGCACCAGGAGCAGCCCAAGCGCGGTGCCGGCGGCCAACGCTGCGAAGACAAGGGTGTTCATCGCCACCACCCCTGCGCCGCGGCGTGAGCGGTCGCGTCGAAGCCGTGCACCTCGAGCTGGGCGGCGAACTCCGGGGTGGGCGGCGCGGCCGGGAAGCCGGATCCGGATGCGTCTGGTCGCCACAGCTCGTTGGAGACGACCTGGCCGCCCTCCACCGTCCCGACGACCTGTCGCACGCTGGTCACGCGGCGTTCGCCGTCGACCCAGCCGAGATGCACGATCAGATCGACGGCGTTGGCCACCAAGAGGTTGGTCACGTCGGGGACCAGTCGCTCGGGGGTCATGGCCGCGTACATCGCGAGGCGTCCGAACACGCCCTTGGATGAGTCCGCGTGGATCGAGCACATCGATCCGTCGTTTCCCTGGCTCATGGCGAGCAGCATCGGCAGGACCTCTGCGCCTCGGACCTCACCGACGATGACCCGCTGGGGGTCCATGCGCAGCGCCGAGCGGACCAACTCCGCAAGGCTGAACGAACCGACACCTTCGGTGTTGGCTTCACGAGCCTCGAGCGTCTCGTGATCCGGGTGGAGGTCCTCGAAGCGCTCGAGGCCGATCTCCAAGGAGTCCTCGACGGTGATGAGACGCTCGTCAGCCGGGATCTCGTTGATCAGGCACCGCAACGTCGTGGTCTTCCCGGTGCCGGTACCGCCCGCCACGATGATGTTGGCCCGAGCCCGCACCGCGGCCGACAAGAAGCTCGCCGTCAGATCGTCGCACACGCCACGCTCGACGAGTTGCGACACGCGGTGGATGTCGAAGTCGTGGCGTCGGATCGTCACCGTCGGGCGGCCCGACACCGCCATGAGGGCGTGCAGGCGATCACCGTTCGGGAGCTGCAGGTTGAGCTCCGGGTGCGCGTGGTCCCACCGGCGCTCGCTGCGACCGATGCGCCGCGCCGCGGTGGAGATGAGCTCGACGAGGTCCTCGTCGGAGTCCGCAACAGCCGGGCCTCGGACCTTCGTGCCGTCGCGCAGGTTGAGCCAGACCCGCTGCGCGCCCGAGATGTGGATGTCTCGGATCTCCGGATCGTTCAGCAGTGGCTGGAGGCGGGCGAGCCCGTGGATGCGGTCGAGAACCGCAGCGGTGACCTTGGCCTCGGTTGCTTCGTCGAGGGGCACGCGCCCGTCCGCGTACGCAGCTGCTGCCAGTTTGCGCAGCTCGTCGGTCACCAGTTTGCGGGCCAGCGCGCGTTCATCGGCCGGGGAGAAGCGTCCCCGGCCGGCTTCCTCGTGCGCCACGTGGGCCGCGGTCAATGCTTCGCCGACGCTGCGGTGCAACCCTGCGACGAGCGCAGGATCGACGCCGTCGCGCTGCCACGCCTCCGAGCCGCTCAACACCGTGGTCATGACGCCACCCCCACCGCGGACGGCTCGAGCAGCGACGAGCCCAACTCGACGCTGAGCGCGCCCACCGCACGCGCGAGCTGTGACCGGGCCAGGCGGGAGCGGGAGCCGCCCACCCGCAGCACTTCGGCAGCGTCGGGGTCGTTCGGCAGTTCGCCGACCACCGAGACCCCAACGGACCGCTCGACCGCGGCCGCTCCGTAGGGGCCGGCACCCACGAGCACGACAACCACCCGCCCCCTGACCGCCTGGCGCAGCGTCGGCACGAGATGGGTCAACGCGACGAGCTGATCGGCCACAGGGTTCACGAGCACGGCCAGGAGATCCGAAGCGGCCACCAGCGGCACGGGCGAGCGGAGACGCCCAGCGTCGACGACCGCGACGCCGTCGGCGGCGGCGGCGAGCTTGTGCGTGATCCGTTCACCCGCGGTGCGCCACAGCGACGCACTGGCACCGGGCGCGTCGGGTCCCACCAGCACCGGGACACCGCCGGCATCCTGCGCGTGTGCCCTCCATCCGCCTTCAGCGTCATGCCCGCTTGCAGCGAAGGTCGTGAGTCCCGGTTCTCGGCCGAGCCCGTATCGGACCGCCAGCACGCCGCCGTCGAGGTCGGCCTCGACCACCAGGCCATCGGTGAAGGTCGACGCGAGCAGGAGCGCAGTGGTCGTCACCCCGGGCGCACCCCGGACCGAAGCGAGGCCGATGACCTTCATGGCGACACCAACACCAATCGCAGGCCGCCGGCGCTGGCTGCGGCGGCGACCGCTTCAGCATCAGCCTCGGCAGCCAGGACCGAGACGAGGAGCCGGTCGCTCGCGAGCTCATCGACGGCGAACACGGTGGCGTTGCGGGCGATGACCGTGGGGTCGGCGTCAAGCTCGGCGACCTCGGCAGAGCGAACGACGTTGACACGGTCGCCCGGTGCCAGCCTGC
>CAYVYG010000460.1:0-2609 GCA_964454385.1 uncultured Microthrixaceae bacterium | reverse complement strand
GTCGGGCGCCGAGGAACCCCCGACCGTCGCGGCCGCATCAGCAAAGGTGTCATGAGAACCAGCGAGCCCGAGATCCCGGTCCGACGCGCCCCGCGCAGCCACCCGATCGCAGCCGTTGCGTTCGGAGCGCTCCTCGCGGTTGGGTTGGCCGGATGCTCCGATTCGGCCGACGAGGACGCGACCTCGGTGGATGTGACCGGTACCGACTCCGCATGCGAGCTGGCCGAAACAGAGCTCGACGCCGGCAAGATCAACTTCGAGTTCACCAACGAGGCCTCCCAGGTGAGCGAGCTCTACGTGCTGCGTGACAACGGTGACGTCGTGAGCGAGGTCGAGAACGTGACCACAGGGACCAGCCGGACCCTGACGGTGGACCTGACCGCGGGTGACTACCGGGTGACCTGCAAGCCCGGCCAGTCGGGTGACGGCCTCTCGAGCGACTTCGTGGTCACCGGCGAGGGCGGGACCGAACAGGCCGAGGCGGATCGCACGATCACCTTCGACGCCCACGACTTCGACTACACCGGCCTCGAAGCGCTCGATGACGTCACCGTTGGTGAGACGATCCGATTCGAGATGACCAACTCCGGTGAGCAGGCCCACGAGTTCGAGGTGATCCTCCCGAGTGGCGAGGCCCTCGGTGAGGTCGCCTCCATCGATCCGGGCGAGGAGGGTGGAGCGACGATGACCTTCGACGAGGAGGGCACCTACATGTTCCAGTGCATCCTCATCGACGAGGAATCAGGCGAACCGCATACCGAGTTGGGCATGGTCGGCACCTTCGAGATCTCCTGATCGTCCCGACGACAGGTCGCCACCGCCCCGGCACCCAATCCGCCCAAGTGGCACAGTAGGGGACATGGCGGCGATCATCCCCCCGGGCAGCACCGCATGGGGCGTGCAGCTGCCCATCCAGAGCCAGTCGACCGCCTTCGCCCAGCCGTGGGAGATCGACGCCGCGACCTCCGATCTGGAGATGATCGTGAGTGCTGCCGAGAGAGCGGGTGCCTTCTACGTCGCGGTCTGTGACCACGTGGGGATACCTCGTCCCGCCGACGAGAAGATGTCCGCGGTCTGGTATGACACGATCGCCACGCTCGGCTGGATAGCCGGGTTCACCGAATCGGTGCACTTGTTGAGCCACGTCTATGTCCTTCCGTACCGTCACCCGCTGATGGCCGCCAAGGCCTTCATGACACTCGACAGCCTCTCGGGAGGGCGCGCGATCCTGGGTGCCGGCGCGGGGCATCTGCGACCCGAGTTCGACATGTTGGGGATCGACTTCGACTCCCGGGGATCCGCGGTCGAGAACGCGGTGCCGCTCATCCGGGCGGCGTTCACCGAGAGCTACCCGGTGGTCGACTTCGGTGTGGCCGGGACTGCCGGTGGGCCCGGTTCCCCGGGGGACCACCACGAGGTCGCGATGGCTCCCCGTCCAGCGCGGGCGGGTGGTCCGCCCATTTGGCTGGGCGGTTCGTCTCCCGCTGCGATCCGCAGAGCGGCACAGCTCGCCGACGGCTGGCTTCCCCAGGGACCACCCGAGATCGGGATGCGAGCGGCGATCGCGAGGATCCGCGAGCTGCGCGAAGCGGCCGGGTTGTCCGAGCAGTTCGACCTGGGGGTCAACTGCGAACCGATCCACCTGGGACCACGACGCGAGGCCATGCCCGAATGGACCCTCACGGGTGGTCCGGAGGAGGTCGCGGAGCGCCTGGCGCGCTATGTCGAGCTCGGGATCAACCAGCTGCAGGTGCGCTTCATCGCCGACGAAGCGTCAGAGTACGCCGACCAGCTCGAGCGGTTCGGAACCGAGGTCGCCGGGCTGCTCCAGCGCTGAGCGCGACTCCAGCGATGGGTGCGAAGCCGGGGGCGTCCGATCCGTCTGCGTGACCGGTCGTGACCGGCCGGTGGGGATGTGAGGCCGGTCCAGGTGTGTTTGTTGCCCGGAAGGTACTCAACTGCCGGATCGGAGCTGGTGCAGCTGCTCCTCGAGGTCCGCCATCCGTTGGGCCATGCCCTTGAGCATCGAGCGTGACAGGCTCGGCAGGTCATCGAGCAGGGTGTTGAAGCCGCGGCGGTCGATCACCTCGAGTGTCAGGTCGGTCGCTGCGACAACCGAGGCGGTTCGGGTGATCGAGTCGAGCAGCGCGACCTCCCCGAAGTAGGCACCCGGGCCGATGCGAGCGACGACCTCGCCGTCCTTGACGATGTCGGCCTCCCCGTCGACGATCAGGGCGAACTCCTGGCCGAGCTCGCCCTGGCGCATCATCGTCCGACCGGCCTCCACGTGCACCTCGTCCGCGAGCCGATCGAGCTCGGCGAGCTGTTCCTCTGTGCATCCGGCGAAGATCGGCAGGTTCCGGAAGTTCGCCTTGGTGTCGAGGCGGGACTTCTTCGAGGAGCTCTCCTTGGGTGTGTTCACGGTCACGCAGGTTAGCCAGATGGGCCGCGCTGCGGTCGTCGAACCGCAGAACCATCGATGCGACCAGCCACGAGACCCACACGGTCCACAGGCCCTACTAGAGCGCGTTCGTGCTCTGGGTTAGCTTGGAGACATGGCCGACACGCAGGACACCAGCTACGAGAGCGTCGAGATCCCCAGGATCATC
>CAYVYG010000459.1:0-2610 GCA_964454385.1 uncultured Microthrixaceae bacterium | reverse complement strand
AAGGACACCGGCAGCCCCGAGGGGGCGGTCGCGGTCGGGGTGTACTGCTTGCCGACGTAGCTGTACCCAGGCGGGTTGAACACGATCCCTTTGGGCTTCGTCGGCGGCGGGGCACATGCCGACAGCATGAGGGCCACGAGGCCGAGCAGAAGTGGTGTCGCCAGCGCACGCGCGAGTTTCGGTGAAGCAGTCATCGGAGTCCCCCCTTGGATCGTGGCGAGAGACTACCAGCGAGTGGGCGCGCACGGCCAGACCGAGGATCGGTGAGAGCGATCTGGTGTCGCGGGTCAGCGAAGGCGTGTTCGTGCGATCAGTGGCTGGTGATGGCGCTCACATGCCCCAATGCTTCAGTGGCCTCGATCGCGAGTGGGATGGTCCAGGGCACCTCCAGGAGCTGGTAGTCCCCGCACTGGCGCGGGTTCCAGCAGGCGGCGCGTCCGCTGTCGATGAAGGTTCCTATCCAGTCGATCCGGGCGGTGCGCCACACCAGCGAGCGTGTCCTCGATGAGAGAGTGGTCCCTGCCGCGCGACGCAGGGCCACAGGCGGTCGGAGGTCGTGGAGGTCTTCCCCGATGGATGTGAGCGTGCCGGCCACGTCGTCGATGACCGATTCCACGACCAGGGATTCGAGCGATCCCGGCGCGGGGATCCTCGTGACCGTCGGGTCCGAGCCGCTCGGGCGTGTTCGACCCGGTGCTGGGATGGTCCGCCATTCCGGCTGGGAATGCAGCATCGGCATCCCGCGCCATAGCTGGTGCTCGGTGCTTGGGAGCAGCTCGGCGATCTGGGTTCGCTCCGAGAGCCTCGAGTTGACCGCTTCCAGCGCGCTCTTGATGTGCGCGGGGAGCGAGGCGAGGATGTCGGCCCGTTGTGGTGACTGGAGCGCCACCGCTGCGAGCAGGCCGGCGGTCTCCAAGCAGCGCGTCTCGACTGCAGCACCGGGCGCCGTGACGATGTCGACGCGCCTGTCGAGCTGGCCGATCAAGTCTCGGATGCGGAACACGAGGTCGTCGACGAGCGCCCTGACCGACTCCGGGCACGTTGTGAGGGCATCCATCGATCTCGCCTCATGGTGCTCGGTGAGCTGCGTCACCGCCGCCACCCATGCGACGGTGTCCGATCGGGAGTTCGCCAGCAGCGTCTCGGCATCCTCGATGGCGTCGAGCAGCCGGCGGACATAGGGGATGTCGATCTCGCAGATGCACCAGTGACAGGTCCGCCAGTCGCCACCGACCCGCCCGCATTCGGGAAGGTGCTGATCCAGTGGCAGGCATCCGGTGATCGACGCGCCGGTCAGCGCAGCGGTCATGGCAGCGCAGTGGTCATGGTGACGCAGTGGTCATGGTGACGCGATTCGCAACGAGGTGATCCGCTCACCCGACGGCAGGTCGCCCTCTTCACCGATCACGACCGCGATCAGCCGGGTTCGCTCGGGCGCGCACGTCGGCCACGGCGTGAGCCCGTCGGTGAGCACGACGATGATCTGCGGTGTCGGCCGGAGGCGTGCGGCGGCGTCGATGCCGACCCGGAGGTCGGTGTTGCCACCGCCGCGGAGCGTCAGGTCGCCGAGCCGTCTGACCCGTTGGGGGCGAATGGCTTCGGTATCGCACACGACGACGGTGAGCTCACGGATCCCCGTGCGGTGCAGCAGCGAGTTGATCTCCGTTGCCGCGGCGTCGAGCAGGGCCTTCGACATCGAGGCCGAGGTGTCGACGACCACCGCTACCTCGGGCCGCTGCGAGCGCTGCCCGGGCGATGGGAAGTCCGCCCGCGCTTCGGCTCGCCTGTCCGGTCGGGTCCAATCCGGTCTCGTGTGGCTGGTGTGGTGACGGACGCCACGCCCCAGTGCGGAGCGCAACAGGCTTCTCCAGGGAACCTGCGGCCGGAGCAGGTCACGCGCCCAGCGGGCCAGCCCCGGTGAGACCTTCTCGCCCTGGTTCACAGCCCGGTCCACCTCGTGCGCCACGGTCCGACGGACCGCCGCCTGGTCCACGCCGTCGAGTCCGTCCGTTCCCGACTCCACGGGTTCCGCTTCGATCTCGTCGTCGAGGGGAGTGCCACCGGACCCAGAACCGCAGCTGTCGCGTTCCCAGTCGAGTTGCGCGAGCAGCGCGAAGTAGCGCTCCTGCGTAACTACTGCAGCGTTTGGACTTGCGCACATCGCTGCAACGAGTGTGACCGTACCAGAGCAACTCTCGGAAAGGAACCATGCCGTGACCGATCCCCAGCACCCGATGGGTGGCCCCCAGGTCGACGAGGTGCGCAGGAGGCGACTCCTGCGTGCGCTCGCCGACCTGGGCATCCTCGGGCTCATAGATCCAGAGAACGTGTCGGTCGAGAACGGACGGACCGATCTCGGGACCATCGACGCGGTGGCCTCGGACCACCTGCTGCGACTCCTGGAGGACCTCGGGTCCGGTCCCCGTTCCAACCCGATCCCCCGGTTCGACCAGCGTCGACTCGCAGCCGCCGGTGCAGTCCGCGGTCGGCCCGCAGCGGTCGCGAACTGCGGAGCCGGTCGATGAGGACCGTCGGAACGCATCGTGCGGTGCGCGTCGAGTTGTCCGTCGGTGACTGGGAGCGTCTCTTCTCGGTGATCGACGGCCTGCC
>CAYVYG010000458.1:0-2612 GCA_964454385.1 uncultured Microthrixaceae bacterium | reverse complement strand
GTCCACCCGCTACTTGACCGCCACGCACCTCCTCGAGGGCCAGGTTGAGCCCACGGCCCCTGCGCAGAGCTCCCAGCAGACCGGTCGCTACCAGCACCACGAGGGTCACTGTCGACGCGCTCAGGCGCGCCGAGACCAGGGGCCACAGACCCGAGGTTGATCCGGTGCGCGTGATGAGCACGACGAAGGACCCGAAACCCAGCCCGGCCAGCAGTCCCGCTGTCACCCCTGCGCGGTTGGAGCTCTTCGTCGAGCGCTCCTCGAGTGGTTCGGTTTCCTGTCGGGCGGGGTCAGCGGTGCCCTCCCTGGAGATGAGAGCGACCGCGGGGAGCGCCAGAGCTATCCCGACCCAGTCCGGTGCCGAGGGGGTCTCGCCGATTCCGAGGCCGACCAGGATCGGCACCACTGCCGAGGTCACCGCTGAGATCGGTGCGACCACGCTCATTGCCCCCATGGACAGGCCGCGGTAGAAGGTCCAGAGAGCGGCTGCCCCGACGAGGCCGGCCAGTGTGCCGAGGAGCATGTCGCCACCCACGAGCGTCCCGCCCGTGAGCGAGGCGGCGACGACCAGCACGACCAGCCCGGCGACCTGTGACACCGCTGCGGTGATGGTCGGCTCGATGCGGCGCGCCGATGAACCACCGAGGAAGTCGGCAACACCGAACAGCGTCGAGGCGCACAGCGCCAGCGCGACCGCCATCGTCCCATGGTCGCACCGCGAACCTGCCGACGCCCAGTTGCGCGACCCGGTGCGCACAGCCCCAGCCCGCGGCGAGCACCGTCGGGGACAATCGCGGTGGACCACCCGAGTTCCGCTCGGGGCCCGGTGGTACTACCGTCGAACGGTGCCCGACACCGCTCCCCCGACTGAGAGGCGTTCTTGTGGACCGCCCCCTCTGGCGCCGCTTCTGCCCGTGCTCCGGGACCTCGAGGGGCTTGCCGATTCGGTCGCCCGCAACGATGCCTCACTGGTGGTTCCCTCCGCCGCCCAGGCGGGTGTGATAGCGGCTGCGGTCGAGCGCCGAGGTGGGGCGCCGGTGGTCGTGGCGGTTCCGCTAGCGTCCGAAGCCGAGCGCCTGGCAGCCGATCTCGCCCAGTTCCTCCCCGCGGATTCCGTGGCGCTGTTCCCGGCCTGGGAGACCCTGCCCTTCGAGCGGGTCTCTCCGGCGGTGGAGACGATGGGCGTCAGGGTGGAGGCGTTGTGGCGTCTACGCACCGGGGACCCGGCCCTGCGGGTTGTCGTCGCTCCGGCCCGTGCGCTGGTGCAGCGCCTGGCGCCCGATGTGGAACGGATCCAACCGGTGGAGTTGAGCGCCGGGTCGGTGGTCTACTCCGAGGATCTGGTCGGTGAACTGGTGGCGATGGGCTACCGGCGTGAGTACCAGGTGGAGCACCGCGGCGAGGTCGCGGTCCGCGGCTCGATCGTGGATGTCTTCCCGGCCACCGCCGATCAGCCGGTGCGGGTGGACCTGTGGGGTGACGAGGTGGACCGCCTGACGCGGTTCTCGGTGGCCGACCAGCGTTCCACCGACGACCTCGATGCGGTGCGCATCTTCGCCGCGCGGGAGTTGTGTCCCACCGACGAGGTGCGACGCCGAGCGGAGAAGCTGATCGGGTCGGAGCCGTGGGGCCGTGAGCAGTGGCAACGCCTGGCCGACGGCGAGATCTTCGACGGCATGGAGGCCTGGTCGGCCTGGTTGGCGGACCGCGAGCACGTGCTGTACGACCTCGTGGGTGAGGACAGCCTGATCGTCTCGGTGGATCCGAGGCGGATCCGCGATCGTGCCGCCGACATCGCAGACGAGGAGGCAAGTCTGGCGGAGTCCCTCGCACGCACATGGGGGTTGTCGGCCGATGTCGAGCTCCCCCGCACCCACCTGGGTTTCGAGCGGCTGCTCGAGCACACCTCGGCGGGTCACCTGTCGGTCGTGTCGGTCGCGGAATCGCCCGAGACCCCCACGGTCGAGGCCCGGAGCTGGCCACGTGCTGTTGGTGACGCGCAGGCTGTGGTGGCCGACATGACGAACCTGTTGGCAAGCGGGTTCAGGGTCGTCGTATGCGCCCGCGGAGAGGCCTCGGTGGATCGCATGCGGCGCATCCTGGCCGGTGAAGGACTCGATTTCGGCGTGGTCGAACCCGGGTCCGTGAAGCTCCGGGAACCGGGCGGCTGGATCACCGACTCGGCGCTCGATGCGGGCTGCGTGCTCCCTGACGTGCGACTCGCGGTGCTGTCGGAGGCTGATCTCACGGGTCGAAGGCGAACCCATCGCGTCGCGAGAACACGCCGTCGCGATGCCCAGCAGTTCTTCGAGGACCTGACCGTGGGCGGCTACGTGGTGCATGACCACCACGGCGTCGCGCGCTTCGCCGGCATGGTGAAGCGCTCGATGGGCGGCGTGGAGCGCGACTACCTGCTGCTCGAGTACAAGGGCGACGACAGGTTGTACGTCCCTTCCGAGCAGATCGACTCGGTGCGCCTGTACTCAGGTGGTGAGAGCCCCACGCTCAACAAGATGGGCGGCGCCGACTTCGCGCGCACCAAGGCGAAGGTCCGCTCAGCGGTATCCGAGATCGCCCAGGAGCTGGTGGTCCTGTACCAGCAACGGCACAAC
>CAYVYG010000457.1:0-2613 GCA_964454385.1 uncultured Microthrixaceae bacterium | reverse complement strand
GACCTGTTCGAAAAGGCGCTCGGGGAGCACTGCGAGATCATCTCGGTCGAGTCACTACCCGGCGGATCACGCCGGCTCTACCATGCAGTCGCCCGGACCGGGGTCTCCTCCGACCGCGGCTGAGCCATGCCTGACGACCCGACCGGCGAGAGGGGCGAGAATGAGGCCGGCGAGAACAGCACCGCCGGCGACAACAGCACCGCCGGGCAACGGCACTGGTGGTCGGGGCGCATCGAGCTGCGATCGTTCGCCGAGCTGCTGGGTCTGAGCAGCCTCGCGATCGCCCAGCCCGTGCTGAGCGTGTTCGGCAACGATGCGAGCTCCTTCGTGGCCGTACGTGCCGGCACCCTCACGATCATCGCCTTCGCCGCGGTGGTCATCCTCGCTCCACCGGTTGCTCTCTGGGTGATCGAGAGGATCGTCGCCTTCGCAGGCGACACCGCACGTCGTTGGGCGCACCTCGGCTTCGTGGCCATGCTCACTGCGCTGTTCGGCTCGCGACTGTTGCCCTCACCACTCGGGCCGGTGTCGATCCTCGCGGTGCTGGCGCTCGGCGTCGGGGCCGCGGTCCTCGTGGCTCGTACCGAACCAGCGCGTCAGTTCCTGCGCTACCTGGCGTTCGCCCCGCTGTTGTTCTTCGCGCTGTTCATCGGCTTCTCACCCGTTCGGTCGCTCGTCTTCGGTAGCGACCCTTCGGCGATCGGTCCCCTGGGAGCCGACGACCTGCCACCGATCGTGATGGTCGTGTTGGATGAGCTTCCCATGACATCGCTGCTAGACGGTGACGGCGAGATCGACGCTGATGCGTATCCGGGGATCGCCGAGCTGGCTCGTGACAGCACGTTCGCGCGGAACCACACCACGCTCTCGCCGAGCACACCGCTGGCGGTGCCGACGATCCTCACCGGCATCACACCGGATGACCCGGACAGCCTCGCGGTCGCGGCGGCGCATCCCCTGAGCATCTTCACCCTGCTTGCCGACGACTACGACATGCGCGCGTCAGAGCACGTGACCGAGATGTGCCCTGGGTCGATGTGCGACGAGCCCGAGGGTGTCGACCGCTCGCGGTCCAGCCCGTTGGTCCTGCTGCTGCGCCAGGTACCCGACGTGTTCACGATGTCGAAGGTCTTCTTCAACATCGGCTTCGAGGACGTCGACCCGGCAGGCGGCTTCGAGTGGCTCTCGGGGTCTACCGGTGAGATCGAAGGCGAACCGACCTTCGATTATCTGCACAGCCTGTTGCCGCACCAGGACTGGAAGCACCTCCCCGGAGGTCGAACCTACGACGCACCGAACCCACCGGTGCGGGGTCCCGACGCCGACCACGACGAAGCACCCGCCACCGTCGCCCGCCAACGTCACCTGCTGCAGATGGCCTACACCGATGAGCTGATCGGCGGGTTGATCGAGGACCTGCGCGAAGCGGGCACCTACGACGAGACGCTGATCGTCGTCACCTCCGACCACGGCGTGTCGTTCCGCCCGGGGGCTCCCCTTCGTCCCCTCAGCGAGGACAACTGGAGCGACATCATGTGGACGCCGCTTCTCGTCAAGGCACCGGGGCAGCACGAGCCGGAGGTGATCGATTCCCCGACCGCTTCGATCGACGTTCTACCCAGCATCCTCGACGTCCTCGGCGTGGACGTCGACGAGGACCTCGACGGAAGGAGCATCTTCGGTGAGCCCCGCCCCGAGGACTGGAGGCCCAGAACGCTCTGGTGGGAGTTCGACGAACTCGAACCGGACGAGGACGGGTACGTCCACGTCGACGGCCCGGCTGGCCACGAGGAGGTCATGGCCAGCCGCGCTCTCGACTACGACCCTGAATGGGATCTGCGCTTCTGGCGATGGGGACCCAACGGTGACCTGGTCGGCGAGGAGGTGGGCGATCTGATCGGAACCGCTCGGAGTGACACCACCGCAGTGCTCGATGACCCCGACCGCTTCGACGACGTGGACCTGTCGGCCGACTCCCTGCCCGTCTACGTGTCTGGTCGGTTGGGTGGGAAGGACCCCGGACCGGTCGCCGTCGCGCTCAACGGCGTCGTGGGCGGTTGGTACGACCCGTCCGGCGGCCCACGGGGGGACGGCTACGTGCCATTCGAGGTGATGGTCCCTCCGTCACTGCTGCGAGCCGGCGACAACACCGTCGAGGTGTTCACGATCGTCGGCAGCGGCGATGAGAGGTCGCTGGTGAGAACCGGCGCCAGTTCCTGAGAGATATCCGGGCCGTTCAGTACCGCAGCCCCGGGGCCCGCGTGCCGAACACGTCGGTTGCGAGCTGACTGCCGAGCTTGGTGGCGTCCCAACGCTTGGCACCGTTGTTGATAGAAGGGCCGTCGCTCCAGCCCCGCATCCAGATGATGTCCTCGGCCACCGCGCGGATCACCTGCCCTGTCACGTGGTCGGCCTCATCCGATGCCAACCACGCGACCAGCGGCGAGGAGACCGCCGGATCCATGCGGTTCCACTCGTCTTCGGGCACGTCGTCGGCCTCGATGACCTCCGGAGCACCTGGCATCGTGCCGGTGATCCTCGTGGCTGCGGCGGGACCGACCGCGTTCACGGTCACCCCCATCTTGTACATCTCGAGGCTGAGCGTCTGGGTGA
>CAYVYG010000456.1:0-2614 GCA_964454385.1 uncultured Microthrixaceae bacterium | reverse complement strand
CGGTGATCCACGAGGTGGCGCATCCGGAGGCCAACATCATCTTCGGTGCCGTGATCGACGACGAGCTCGGCGACGAGGTGCGCATCACGGTCATCGCGGCCGGTTTCGAGCGCTGGGACGACGTCAAGGCCACCCGCACGTCGCGTTCGGACAGCGAGCGCGACACCGGCGCCGGGTCCGACCGCGAAGTGAGCGCCACAGCGGCAACGGGTCCGCCCGGGGTCACCGACGAGTCGGATCTCTCCGACGTGTTCGGCTCCGACGATGCCGAGGACGAGGTGTTCGGAGACGACGACTTCGACGTGCCCTCGTTCCTCAAGTAGTGCCCCTCCCGGCGCTCCGGTCCAGGTAGGCGGACCGTGGCGCTACGACGCCGCTACCGGCGCGGCCCCGGCACCGTTCACACGGTGTTCACCGACCGTGGCGATGGCGACCTGGCGATTCTCGAGCGCGACGATCCCGGCTACGGGGAGCTCGCCGCCAGGCGGCGCGCGGTGGTCGAACATCGGTGGACCTGGCTGCGACAGGTCCACGGCGACCGGGTGGTGGTCGTGGACGCGCCCGGAGCCCGTGCGGGTGAACCTGCCGATGCGGCGGTGAGCACGGTGCCCGCAGCCGTCCTGTCGGTGCAGGTGGCGGACTGCGCACCGGTGCTGTTGTTCTCCGCCGCTGGCGACGGCGTGGTGGTCGGTGCCGCACACGCCGGTTGGCGCGGCCTGCTCGCGGGGGTCCTCGGTGCAACCGTCTCCGCGATGGCGGAACTGGGAGCCGGCCGGATCGACTGGGTGTTGGGTCCGTGCATCTCGGCGGCTGCGTACGAGTTCTCCGAGAGCGATCTCGCGGACATCGTCGAGGTGCTCGGTCCGGCGGTGCGCTCACGTACCCCCAGCGGTGCGCCGGCGCTCGACCTGCGCGCAGCGGTGCGCTCGGCGATGGAGGCAGCCGGTTGCGGTGCTCCTGTCGAGGAGTCACCGGTGTGCACGACCTCGACGGACCACTGGTCGCACCGCCGCTCGGGTGACCTCGAGCGCCAGGTCGGCGCGATCCACTGGGAGCCGTCATGAGTGATCCTGCGCCCGGATCCGGCATCGACGAGTCGCTCGTGGACGAGCTCGCGGCAACGATCACGCGGCGTGGCGATCAGCTGCGCGAGCGGATCGCAGCGATCACCGATCGCCCGGTCCGCGTCGTCGCGATCACCAAGGGGCACCCAGCCGAGCTCGCAGCGGCAGCGCTTCGCGCGGGGTTCACCGAGCTCGGCGAGAACTACGCGCAGGAGATGCTCGCGAAGATCGAGGCGCTGGGTGAAGAGCGCGCTTCGGCTGCGAACTGGCATTTCGTGGGTCACCTGCAGTCCAACAAGGTGCGGCTCCTCGCAGGGCGGGTGGGGCTGTGGCAGTCGGTGGACCGTCGTAGCCTGGTCGGTGAGCTCGCGAAGCGTGATCCGGGCGCGTCGGTGCTGATCCAGGCGGACCTCGCGGGCACCGAGGGGCGCGCCGGCGCGCCACGCAAGGAGGTTGCCCCACTGGTCGAGCACGCACGGGCGAGCGGGCTCGATGTACGCGGGCTCATGGGTGTGGCTGCACCGGAGCCCGACCGGGCGCGCGCGGGGTTCTCGTGGCTCGCCTCGACAGCACGCCATCTCGGTCTGTCGGAGGTGTCGATGGGGATGTCGGGTGACCTGGAGGCCGCGTTGGTAGCGGGAGCCACCATGGTGCGCATCGGTTCCGACCTGGTTGGTCCGCGTCCCCGATGACCGCTACGACCGGCGTGTGCGGGCCGCGATCGCGCTGAGCGCATAGACTCGCCACGTATCCGGCTGCGCCGCCGATCCGGGAGGATGTCCACACCATGGCGAAATGGATGGAAGCCGCACGTGACTTCCTCGGGTTGGGGGAGGATCCGTACTACGACGACGACTACGACGACTACGAGAACGCGAAGCACGAAGACCCCTACGGTCCCGTCGAGGAATCCACCGAGACCCCCCGTAACCGGCGGCCGAGCAACGGCAGGTACCACCAGCCCGACGCGGGTCCATGGGACGGCGGCGAGGGTGGCGTGCGGATGATCCACGACGAGCCGGACGAGACCGTTGCGGCACGGCCGCCCGATTCCTCCGCTGGTCCTGACGGCACGGCTGCTCAGCGCCGACGCGGTCGGGCTGCGAGCCCCACGGTGACAGCGGTGGCCCCGGCGTCACCCCCATCGGACCGAGGCGTGGTCCGACCGCTTCCCACCACCGCCAAGCCTGAGGTCGTGTCGCCCGGTCGCTTCGACGACGTGCAGGCGGTGGCCGATGCCTTCAAGAAGACGCAACCGGTGATCATCAACCTTCAGGGGGTCGACCGTGACCTGTCGCGACGGTTGATCGACTTCGCGAGCGGTCTGTGCTACGGCCTGGAGGGCGAGATGGAGCGCGTGGCCGAACAGGTCTTCCTGTTGACGCCGCGCGGTGCGGAGGTCTCCGACGACGATCGCCGGCGCCTGGCGAGCGGTGAGCTGCGTGAGTACGACAGCTGATGACGACCGTCCTCTATCTGGCACTGCAGGTGCTGTTCTTCCTGATCCTCGCCCAGATCATCATCTCCTGGCTCCCACCGGGAGGTGAGTT
>CAYVYG010000455.1:0-2633 GCA_964454385.1 uncultured Microthrixaceae bacterium | reverse complement strand
GACACCGGTGAGGAAGCGTGTCTGGTGAACCCGCACGCCCGGCGGTCTCGCACCTGTGCTCATCGGTACCAGCACTTCAAGGGAACGACCTGCTCCGAGTCCCCACAGAGCGGCGGCCGACCGGTGGGACACGAGCGCACCGGGACCCGTGCACCACGCAGCCCGGAGGGCGCGCTGGGGCCATGTCGGCGGGCTTCCCGCAACCGCCCAGACGTTGTTGCACTCGAGCCGCAGGAGACCGCGCCGCGACATCGCCTCCAGACGCGTGCGGGTCACTCCTGCCGATTCAGCATCAACGAGGCGGATCAATCCATGGTTGGATGCCGCCAGTTCCATCACCGCTTCGATGCTCACGTCTTCCTCCTGTCGAATTGCACTCGGTCCACCGGGTGCCGTCAGGGGGAAGCGGTGGCTCGGGGCGACGCACGCGAGCTCTCGCGTGAAGGAGCATCGAGCCGGGGTTGCGAACGACGCTACGACAGACGTGCGACATCGCACACCCGCCATCACACACCCGCCATCACACACCCGCCATCTGAATGGTCTCAGCCACCGATTCGGTGGGCGGGACCATTCAGTTCGCCACTGTGGGATGGCTCGTCAGGCGCGCGACCACCCGGCCGCCACAGCCGATCCGAGGACTACTGCGCCGCCGACGACACCGATGATCCCCAGGGTCTCCCCATAGAGAGCCACGCCGAGCAGGATCGCGAGGACCGGTTCGACCGTTGCCAACACGACCGCCCGGCTCGAAGGCGTGTCCTGTATTCCGAGCCCGAACGCGAGGTATGGCAGGTAGGTGCAGCCGCAACCCAGCAACAACAACCATGGCAACATCGCCGGTTGCGGCGCTTCCAGCCCAGCGATCAGCGCCAGGGCCAGACCGCCCACGGGAAGCACCAGCGCGTAGGTCTCTACCGCGCCGACCGTCTCGAACAGGCGGCGACCCACCAGGTAGTAGCTCGAGTAGCTGATCCCCGATGCGAGTCCCCAGCCGATCGAGACCGCGGTCACCTCCACGCTGCCCCCGATCGTGGACGCCAGAGCCACCACACCGCCCACCGACACGGCCGCTGCGATCACGCCCGCGACACCCGGGGACTCGCCCAGCACGAACGCTGCCCCGATGCTCACCCACACCGGCGCGGTGTAGAGGAGCACCCATGCGAGTGAGATCCCGCCTGTCTGCACCGCGAGCGGCAACGAGGCGTAGAACACCACCACTCCGACCAGGCAGAACACGCACAACGCAGTGATCGCCGACCGGTAACGACCGACGACTCCGAGCCGGTTCGGTTTGCCGGTGGACAAGCCGCCCCTGCCCTCGAACCGCTGCCCAGCAACTACGGGTCTCCTATGAGGTCGGCCCGAACCGATCACCATGTGAGCCACGAAGCACGCCCCGCCGATGAGTGCCCGCCAAGCGCCGACCTGCTCCGCAGTCATCCCGAGGGCGGCGAGCTCGCGGGTGCACACGCCGATCAGGGACCAAAGCGACGCCGCAACGAGGATCAGCAGCTCGCCCGGAACCGACCGCTCCTCAACGGCTGTGCGTCCGTGCCCCGATCCGTTCAACTGAATGGCCTCAGCCACCAATACCGTGGTCCACACCCCGCAGTTCGCCGGGGGCGGGACCGCTCAGGCGTCGCGGGCCGATCAGGCGTCGGCGACGGTGCGGGCCCAGCGGTAGTCGGCCTTGCCGGCCGGCGAGCGTTTGATCTCATCGACGATCGTCACGGCCTTCGGCGCCTTGTAGCGAGCCAGACGGCCCTTGCAGTGCTCGCCGAGCGCTCCGATCAGCTCGTCGCCGTCGGGCAGCTCCGCGCCCGGGGCAGGCTGGATGACCGCGGTGACCTGTTCGCCCCACCGCTCGTGGGGCATGCCGACCACCACCACGTCGTAGATGCCCGGGAAGTCCTTGAGCACGCTCTCGACCTCCTCTGGGTAGACCTTCTCCCCACCGGTGTTGATGCTCACCGAACCGCGTCCCAGCAGCTGGATCGAACCGTCCTCGGCGACGGTGGCCATGTCGCCCGAGATCACCCACCGCTGACCGTCGATCTCCCGGAAGACCTCGGCGGTCTTCTCCGGGGCGTTGTGGTACCTCAGGGGGACGTGACCGCTGTGCGCGATGCGCCCGATGTCCCCTGAGCCGGGGGCGACCTCCTCACCGTTCGCATCGAGCACCTTGGTGCCCTCGACGACCGAGTCGAACACCGCTGTTCCCAGCACCTTCTGACCCGGTTGCAGCCGCGTGCTCCCCTGGATGCCGGTCTCCGATGACCCGAACCCGTCGTTGAACATGCAGTCCGGCAGGAACTCCATGAGGCGCGCCTTGGTCGAGTCCGCGAGTGGAGCACCTCCGTTGGTGAACGCGTACATCGAGCCAACATCGAAAGGCCCGTGGGCTTCCCAGGCATCGGCGAGTGGGCGGGCCATGGCGTCGCCGACCACGGTGGTGACCGACACGTTCTCGCGCTCGATGGTCCGCCACACCTCGACCGGGTCGAAGCTGCCTGCCTGCAGGATGACCTTGGCGCCCGCGAAGAACCACATGAAGGCGACCCACTGCGCCGCCGCGTGCATCAGAGGAGCGAGCGCGTAGAACACGAAGTCGAAGTCGATGATCCGGT
>CAYVYG010000454.1:0-2633 GCA_964454385.1 uncultured Microthrixaceae bacterium | reverse complement strand
GAGGAGACCCAGAAGGAACAGCGCGAGGACTTCCTCACCAACCTCAAGCCCGGCGAGCGCCGCAAGGGCACCGTGTCGAGCGTGGTCAACTTCGGCGCGTTCGTCGACCTGGGAGGGATGGACGGGCTCATCCACGTCTCGGAGCTGTCCTGGAAGCACGTGGATCATCCGGGATCGGTCGTCTCGGTCGGTGACGAGGTCGACGTCGAGGTGCTCGAGGTCGATCACGACCGCGAGCGGATCTCGCTGTCGCTCAAGGCGACCCAGCAGGACCCCTGGCAGGAGTTCGCCTCCAACCACCAGGTCGGGGAGCTCGTCTACGGCCGGGTCACCAAGCTCGTGCCCTTCGGCTCGTTCATCCAGGTCGGTGACGGCATCGAGGGCCTGGTGCACATCTCGGAGATGTCCGCGCACCACGTGGACCTGCCCGAACAGGTCGTCACCCCCGGCGAGGAGCTCTGGGTCAAGATCATCGACCTCGACCTCGATCGCCGGCGGATCAGCCTGTCGATCAAACAGGCCGCCGAGGGCGGCATCGTGGCAGCGGAGTACCAGGAGCACTTCGGCGAGCACGCCTATGACGCCGAGGGCAACTACATCGGCGGTGCCATCGACGAGGAGTCCACCTCCGAGGGCCAGGAGGCCTGGGCGGAGTACTTCGCCGAACAGGACGGTGAGGCACCGACCGGCGCCGAAGGCGATACCGCTGCGCAGACATCCCACTCCGACGAGGCTCCCCCCGTCGAGGACGAGGGATCCTCCGAGCCGACCGACGACTGATCACTGATCCGCTGAGGCTCCGGGTCGAGCGGACACGGCTCAGTGATCCGGCGCGCCGCGGTGAGGAATGTCAGGTCGCGTCATCGGGGGGCGACCCGACGAGTTCGGTGAGGTCGATAGCATCTCCGTACTTCTGGGCGAAGTAGGCGAGCACCGGAGCGATCTGGCCGAGCAGGTTCGCTTCCGGTGCCACCGAGGCGGCGAACCCGTTGAGGTAGAGCAGGTTCTTGAAGAACAGCACCAGCTCCTTGGGGAGTTGTACCCCATGGCGGGCGATCACCCTCACCAGGATTCCGATGCGGTTCGCCAGCTCGGACACGTCGGCATCCTCGGCGAGGTCGTCGGGTCGGACCTCGCGGTGGATCTCCGCCACCAGCACGTCGAGGTCGACATCGGTCGCGATGGCGCCGAAGTCGACCATCGCGTCCAACTGTGCACGGACGTCCATGTGCGCGAAGGCAACCAGGAACCGGCCGAGCGCCTTGCGTTGTGCTTCGTCGAGTCGACCCACGATGCCGAAGTCGACCAGCGACAACCTTCCGGTGGAGCTGTCCAACAACACGTTGCCCGCATGCAGGTCCCCGTGGAACACCCCGTAGATAAGCGTGTGCTCGAGCACTCCTTGGATCGCGAACCTCAACAG
Source organism: uncultured Microthrixaceae bacterium (assembly GCA_964454385.1). Classification (GTDB taxonomy): domain Bacteria; phylum Actinomycetota; class Acidimicrobiia; order Acidimicrobiales; family Microtrichaceae; genus JAMLGJ01. Next base: position 1,210 of record CAYVYG010000454.1, on the reverse strand, counting down.
GTCGTCGCCGGTCTGCGGGTCGACCTCGGCTGCGGTGTAGCTCACACCGGGTAGCTTCTCCATCACGAGCACCCGTGAGGTGACGAGCTCCGGTATGGGGCGGGGGAAGCTCACGTAGTCGGCTCCTGCGTGCTCGGCGGCGACGCCGAGTTCGACCATGTTCAGCGCCTCGATGCGGAAGTCGAGCTCTTCGAGCACCAGCTGCGCGAACAGCTCCACGAACCCGCTCGGGTTGCCCGCACGAGCGACGGGGTAGATCTTCTCGGCCGCCCAGGCTGCCGCTGCCATCGCCCGTATGTCGGAGGTGAACCGTCGGTGCAGGCCGGGGCGACGGATCTTGACCACGACCTCGGTTCCGTCGAGCAGCACGGCTCGGTGCACCTGGGCGATCGAAGCGGCGCCGAGGGGTTCGTCGTCGAAGTCCGCGAACAGCTCCCGTGGGGAGACGCCGAACGCCCGGCGGACGACCCGTCGGGGTATGTGGCGCGCGAGGGGCGGTACCTCGTCGCGGCACCACGAGAAGGTGTCGACCCATTCCTCGGGCAGCAGGCCGCCGGCGGTGGCAACGAACTGGCCGAGCTTGACCCAGGCCGGTCCGCCTGCGCGTACGAGCTGCTCGAGCCGCTCGGCTGTGCCCTTCTGTGATGCTGCGCTCGTCGTGCCGGGTACAACGAGCTCCTCGACCACTTCGACGAGGGCCAGCAGAGCGACGTTTCCGGCCACCCGGGCGAGCGACGCGACCGTCGAGGTGTCAAGCGATGGCCGGGACAGCCGGCGTGCCCGTGACAACAAGCGAGGATGTTGCGGGGGTAGCTCGGTCATCCAGCCACGTGAGGTCTCCGCCAGCCCTGCGATCCCGGCGACCCATGGGGAGCTCGCGATCAGCTCCTCCCTGGCGGGTACCTCCAACCGGCTCGGATCGAACAACGACCCAGTCTCGATTCCCATCGACGGACCCCTTCACGCCTGGAGCTTCGAGCGGAGCACCGTCGACGCCGCACTCCGCTTCACCGTTCACAGACCTCTTGCAACCAGAAAATTACTCCGGTAATTAAGTTGGCCGGCACCAATATCCAACATGGCGCCTGCGCTGTCAAGGACCCGGACCGGTGTAACCCGTTGCGCCGGTGTGGCCGGTGTGATCCGGTGCTCGGCTGCACCATGGGTATGGCCGGTCCCGCTGCGTACGATGTCGGTCATGGCGACCGGG
>CAYVYG010000453.1:0-2635 GCA_964454385.1 uncultured Microthrixaceae bacterium | reverse complement strand
AGGTGAGCGTCACTGTCGCTGCGGAGACGAACCACACGGTCCTGGCAGTACGGCTGGTGCCGCTTCGGCCGGTGGCAGTATCGCCGGTTTCGGTGCCAGTGCCGGTGCGCCCGATGGCGGTGCGGCCGGTGGCAGTGCCCGTGCTCATGGACCGGGGTGCTCTCCGGCCAGCAACCGTGGCAGGTCCACGATCCAGTCCTCGGTCCGGGTGCCGAACGGGTAGACGATGCGCGCTACGCCGTCGTCCTGGTAGGCGATCATCTGTGTCGCATGGCCCACGGTGTACTCACCGTCGTCGTCGGGCTCCTCGAGCTGTGCCCGGGGCACGTTCGCAAGCGACTGCGCCTCCGCCACCTCATCCGCGGTTCCCCGAAGGCCGATGAACTCGCGGTTGTAGCCATCGAGGTAGTTGCGAAGGCGTTCGGGTGTGTCGCGGTCCGGGTCCGCGGTCACGAAGACCATGTCGACGCGGTTGGCGACGTCGGGACCGAGCTCCGACAACGCGGCCTGCAGGGTTCCCAGGCTGATCGGGCAGATGTCGGGACAGTTCGTGTAGCCGAACATCAACAGCGTGAGGTCGCCATCGGTGTCCCCACGGAGGCTGAAGGGTTCACCGTCGGTGGAGGTCAGGCGGATGTCGGGTTTGTCCTCGGGCACCGACAACACCCGGCCCCGCCAACCGGGCGCCGAGGTGTCCCTGCCGCTCGCGAAGACCGCGAACAGGCCGAGGAGTACTGCGACGACGGCTATGCCGATGGCGGCGTTGCGCACCCGATGGTCGGCGGCCTCGGAGCGTCCGGCCGGCGTTTCGGTGTCCGCTCGGTTCCCTTCGGGTTGCGGCGGTGGGGGAGCAGGGTCGATCGATGTGGTCAAGGTACGTCGGGTCCCGCGGGCTCGATACCTCCCGGACGGAGGCTCGGCGGGTACCGAAAGCATCCCACAGGTGGCTCTCGTCTTCGCAGCGCGCCGGGCGTGGGCCACGTCGTGGTCGGCGTTGCACGACAGAGGTTCAGTCGAGCCCGTTCTGTGAACGCACCAGTTCGATCAGGTCGCCCTGGGCGAAGTTCACGTCAGACAGGTGAGCACCCCACTGGGGGGTTATGCGACCGCCGAGATCTGACGGCAGCCCGGCACGACCGTCGGAGGCGACGGCGATCTCGAGCCAGTCGAACGTGTCGTCGGAGGTGCAACGGCCGGTTACGAGCCCGTCGTAGTGGATGAAGGGTGTGTCGACCGCTGGTGCGCCGACCGCGTGGTCGGCTCCGAAGTAGGACTCTAGCGGCACCACTGAATCGCTGGCCGGGTCACCGGGGTTGGTGCAGATGGCACGACCGTCGCTCTCGCCGCGCACCCGGCCGAACAGGCTGTCGGGCGGTGGGGGCTCCCCTTGGTAGAAGGAGGCGTAGGAGATGACACACCCGGTGTCGGTGGGGTTCTCACAGGCAGCGACGTTGTCGTAGGCGCCTTCGCCGGAGGCGGCGATAGCGCCACCGATCAGCATCGCCGAGGACATCAGGGCTCGCACGTCGTCGTTGTGGTCGATCTCTTCGGCGACAAGCCTGCCGAGGTGTGCCGCACCCTGGCTGTGACCGATCAGCACGAACGGCCGGCTCTGGTTGTGTTCGGCGAGGTAGTGCATGAACGCCTCGCGGACGTCGCCATAGGCGATCTCGCCGGGTGACCCACCGAGAGCGCCCTCGTCCTGTGCATCGTCGGGATCGCCGACGCCCTCCTCATCGGAGGCGCCCTCCCCGTCATCCGAACCGGCTTGCGGATCTTTCGAAGGGTCGCTCGCAGCATCACCTGCGGAGTCGCCGGTGAGTCGCTTGCTCAGAGCGGCCAAGGGGATCTGGCGGTACATGGGCGCGTACACGTCGCACACCTCGGCGAAGCGCGCAGCCTGGGCGGCGACGATGCCCCGCTCGGGTGCATCCGCGACGAGATCGGAGTTCTCACCCTCGTCGGAGGAGATCGTGGGATACACGTAGAAGCAGTCGACGGTTGCGTCCGTGGCAGCCTCGAAGGGCTCGGGCTCGGTCGTCCCGTCCAGGTGGACCAGGGTTGCGTCGAGGTCCACGTCGCAGGCGTCGTGCGCGATGTCGGGCCGGCACAGCCAGTTGGCCGAATCGGCGTAGGTCTCGCTCGGCTCGCTCGGCTCGCTGGATGCAACGGTGCGATCGTCCCGCGGGGCAGGTCCGCGCTCGGAGTCGTCCGAGGAGCAGGCCGGGGCCAGCAGGCTCAGAGACGCCGCGATCACAAGCATCGACCACCGACCGAATCCCATGGGTGCTACTCGCATCGTGGGAGTATCGCACGGGTGGCTTCGTGGGCCCCAAGGGGTCCGGTGGTGTCCGGCACGCTGGGTAGCGTGGGCGTGCATGGCTCTGTTGTCGGTCGACGATTACGTCTCGGGGGTCCTCTCGGGCGACCCGAGCGTCCTCGCCAGGGCGATAACGCTGGTGGAGTCGACCAACGACGACCATCGGCGGGTCGCACAGGAGGTCCTCTCAGGGGTCCTCGCCGCCTCCGGGGACTCGCACCGCGTCGGGATCACCGGCGTGCCGGGCGTGGGCAAGTCGACCTTCATCGACCAGCTCGGGATCAACCTCACCGGCGCCGGCCACCGCGTCGCAGT
>CAYVYG010000452.1:0-2638 GCA_964454385.1 uncultured Microthrixaceae bacterium | reverse complement strand
TGTCCGAACAGCTCTAGGAACGCGGGGATAGCCTCAAGCGCTCCGGCGACGGCGGCAGTGTCCATGGGCTGTCTGCCGAAGAACGACGTGTCCGAACCCTCAGCAACCCGGTCCACGAGCACGCCTCCGACGTCGATGCCCAACACCGGTGGACGTGCTGGCGAGCGCGGCTTCATGGACCCACCGCGAATGCGCCGCTGCTTGGCCGGTCGTCCCACGGCGGTTGGTCTAGCCACCGCCGTGCCCCCGAACCACCGGCTTTCGGAGAGGCTTGTCTCGTGCGCCGGAACCACCGGACCGACATCAGCGATCGTCGAACCATGAGCGCCGACGGAGGAGGATTGCAGGGGCCGTCGATGTCTTCCACCTGCCCGCCTACGACGCCAACCGAGCCCCCGGCCCCCGGAGCGATCAGGTCGGTCCTGTGGCTCGCGAACGACGCCACACGCATCAGTCGCTGAGCGGACACCGCGTCGGGTGGGTTCGGGCTATGCGCCGAGGCGGCGGATCAGGTCGGCTCGGTTGTCGAGGGCGGACTCGAACCAGGCGTGGACGGCAACCCATGCGATCGCCGCCTCCGGGCCTTGCTCTTCGTGGATCTCCATGGCCCGGGCGATGAGGTAGCCGAGCATGGGGTTGCGTCGGCCTCGGGCCACGGAGGGTTGGGTTGGATGCGGCGTCGCAGCGCCTCCACGCCTTCCTGGCCGTCCATGTAGCTGTCGACGCGCTCGCACCACAGCACCACGGCGGGACTGTCGTCGTTGTCGTCGAAGTAGCTCATCCCACCATCCTTCTCGGTCAGCTCGGCTCAGGCGCGCCAAGTGCCGGAAGGGGCCTGACGTAGCGACGACGCCAGGCCCCCTCCTCGGGCTATTGGTACAGGTGGGCGACGGCGCAGTGGGCCTGCTGGAGGTTCCAGCCGAGGTCCTCTGCGACGCACCCGGCGACCTGGAGCCCTTCGATCGCCGTTGCGACGACCTCGTCGGGGTGCTTGGTGGTTCCGTTGTCCGCACGCCAGTCGCGTCGTTCGCCGAGCCGCTGGAGAGCTGTGGTGACTTGGTCGTACACCTGGGGCAGTCGGTCAGCGACGACTCGAAGTCCGCCGAGCAGTCGGTAGATGTCGCCGACGTCCTTCCAGCCCGGCATGCCTGGCGAGGGCGCGGCGAGCGTCAGGTGGTTGAGGGTGCGGAGCGCTTCGGCTGCGGTCTCCGCCGCTCGGGATGGTGTGGTCGCCCTCCCGGCGACGCTGGCTTCGACCGTGCTCATCGCTGCCCTCCTTCCGACTCCGAAGAGGCCTCCTTGGACGGGGGAACGAAGTCGTTCCAGTCGATGGCGCCCCTGCCGATCAGACCGGCGAAGGTGGCGGCGGCCTCGGCCTGCATGCCGGGCAGGACGTGCTGGTACACGCTCATGGTGAACGCGACGTTGGCGTGGCCGAGGCGCTCGCTCACGATCTTCACGTGCACGCCGGCCTTCAACAGCAGCGTGGCGTGGGTGTGGCGCAGGTCGTGGAGCGAGATGGTCGGCACGTCGAGCTTGGCCACCTTGCGGTCGAGGACCTGGCTGAACGACTGGGGATGGATCCACGATCCGTCCGGCTTGACGAAGACCAGTTCGTCTCCCTTCGGCTCGATCCCGCCGTTCTCTTCGGCGCGCTGGATGCGCCACGCCTTGAGCACGTCGACGGTGACCGGGTCGAGGTCGATGGTGCGACGGCCGGTGCCGGTCTTCACATCGGAGATCTCGACGTCGTAGGCGATGGAGACGAGCGCCTGGCGCACCGAGAGCCGCTTGGCGTCGAGGTCGAGGTCGCACCACCGCAGCCCGAGCACCTCGCCCCGACGCATCCCGGTGTGTGAGGACAGGTGGAAGGCGGGGTGGAGGCGGTGGTCTCGCACCGCATCGAGGAAGGTGCGGAGTTGCTCGACGGTCCAGGCCTTGATGTTGCCCTCCTGTCGGTTCTTCAACGACGGCGCGTCGGCGAGGCTCACGACGTTGCGGAGGACGATGCCCTTGCGCTGGGCGTCGGCCATGGCCTTGTTGAGCATCAGGTGGATGTTGCGCACGGTCTTCGGCGACAGCCCGACCGGCTTCTCCTCCTCGCTCTCGCCATCGATCGCTGCCTTCGGCTGCTTCGCCTTCGGTGCCTTGACCTTGTGCTTCTTGGCTGTGGGCTTCTTGCGGCCCTCGGTCAGGAGCGTGGCGTAGAACAGGTCGAGGTCCTCGGCGGTCAGCTTGTCGAGGGGACGACGGCCGAGTGCCGGGATGACGTGCAGGTCGATGGTGCGCCGGTAGGAGTCGTAGGTGCTGGGCCGCACCCGCGACTTCTGGATCGGCAGCCACCGCTCGGTGAGGTACTGGCCGAGGTTCAGCTTCTCGGTCGGAGTCGGTTCGCCGTCGTGGCGGCGCTTGATCTCCGCGGCGAGCACCTTCTCGGCGTCGCTACGCCTCGTCCCCGCTGGGACCCAGGTCCGGCGCTTCTTGCCGGTTCCGGGGTCGACGCCGTCGTAGACGACGGCGTAGTAGTTGTTGCCCTTCTTCTGGATTCCTCCGCGCATGGTGCGGTCCCTTTCGAGTCGATTCCGACGAAAGAGACGCCACGCAGCGGATCGAGGGCCGTCCCCGAGGCATCTGACGG
>CAYVYG010000451.1:0-2638 GCA_964454385.1 uncultured Microthrixaceae bacterium | reverse complement strand
CAGTGACGCTCACCTTCGCTGCGACGCTGAGCGGCTGTGGCAACGCATCGCCTTCAGATCAGGCCGGGTCGCCCGGGTTTACCGTGAGCGATCCCGCCGTCGGAGCGGTACCGGGCGATGCGGCAGCGGTCTACCTGTCGATCCGCAACGAAGGCCCCGACGATGCCCTCATCGGAGCCGGATGCGACTGTGCGAAGGAGACGTCGCTGCACTCCACCGAGGACCACGACGGGGTGGCTCTCATGGTGCCGACGGATCGGGTCGGCCTACCATCTGGTGAGACCACCGTGTTGGAACCGGGAGGGCCTCATCTGATGCTGGACGGGCTCGCCGAACCCCTCGAGGCGGGTGACAGCATCGAGATCATCCTCGAGTTCGACCACGGAGGCACCCGCGCCGTGGAGGTGCCGGTGGTACCACTCGACGAACTGGCTGAGAGAGCGCACCGATGAGGCACACGACCGACCGACGGAGGAGCTGATGCGCTGGTGGTGCTCGGCTGTGAAGCAGGACTGGGACTGGACCCCGCGTCCGTACCTCGGCGTATGGCTGCTCGTCGCCGCCATCGCCGGGACCTACGCACGGCTGTGGAGCGCCCACCGCCGTGACCGGGAAGCAACCGACCGGGAGCTGACCGAGCCGGAGCTGACCGACCGAAAGACGGACCGCCGGTACATGTGGCGCTTCGCCGGAGGCGTCGCGCTGTTGTGGATCGCCTCTGACTGGCCCGTGGGAACCCTCGGCGGCGGCTACCTCGCATCAGTGCACATGGTCCAGTACATGGTCTACGTCTTCGGGGCGGCTCCGCTGATGATGCTGGGCACGCCGCAGTGGATGGCCGAGACGGTGCTCGACCGGCTGCGCCTGCGCAAGGTCTGGTTCGTGGTGTCGAAGCCCCTGGTCGCGGTGCTCATCACCAACGTGATCCTTGTGGCGACGCACTCGCCACTCGGTGTGGATTCACTTCGGGCGAGCCAGGTCGGCTCCTTCGCCATGGACATGATCTGGTTGCTGTCGGGTTTCGTGTTGTGGGCACCGGTCATCAACCCGGTGAGGCAAGCCGGCATGAGCTCCGCCCCCGGACGCATCGTCTACCTGTTCCTCGCCGCGGCGCTGGTACCGATGGTCCCCGGGGGCTTCATCACGTTCTCGCCGAACCCGCTGTACTCCACCTACGAGCTCGCTCCGCGGGTGGGGATGACCCCTCTGCACGACCAGCAGCTCGCCGGAGTGATCATGAAGCTCGCGAGCATCCCGGTTGTGTGGACCGCGATGGGGGTGATCTGGTTCCGCTGGTACAACCGCGACAACCAGCGCCCCGCGCATCGTCGTGCGCCCGTTCGCCGCGAGGACATCCACCTCGACACGGACGCCTCCCTCAGCGACACGGACACCCACCTCGAAGACACAGGGGCGAACGCAGCCGACCGATCCACGAGCGACGCGGCCCCCGCCCGGATCGGTTAGCGGGTCCCGGCAGTCCAGCGCCGAGGTCGGGAAGCAGACGCGCGCCCTCAGCGACGAGCGTTCAGCTTCTGGAGCAGCTCCTTCGCCGACCCGGCGATGACGGTCCCGGGTGGGAAGATCGCAGCCGCACCCGCGGCCCGCAGCGCCTCGTGGTCCTGGGGCGGGATGACACCGCCTACCACGATCATGATGTCGCCGCGGCCGAGGTCCTCGAGCGCCGCCTTGAGCTCGGGGACCATCGTGAGGTGGCCGGCTGCGAGTGACGATGCCGCCACGACGTGGACATCGGCCTCCACCGCCTGGCGGGCCGCCTCGGCGGGTGTCTGGAACAGCGGGCCTATGTCGACGTCCCATCCGAGATCCGCGAGCGCCGTCGCCACCACCTTCTGGCCGCGGTCGTGGCCGTCCTGGCCCATCTTCGCCAACAGGATGCGGGGTCGCCGGCCCTCTGATGCCTCGAAGGCCTCGACCAGCTCTCGCACCTCGTCGACCATCCCTGCAGTATCGCCCAGCTCCTGGCGGTAGACACCCGAGATGGAGCGGATCTCCGCCCGGTGGCGTCCCCAGACCTTCTCCAAGGCCTCGGAGATCTCACCGACGGTCGCCTTCTCCCGGGCGGCGTCGACCGCGAGCGCCAAGAGGTTCCCGCCGCGGCCGTCCGCGCAAGCTGTGAGCGCATCGAGCGCGGCCCCGACCGCGTCGGGATCCCGCTCGGCGCGCAGCTGGTCGAGTTTCGCCACCTGCCCGGCGCGCACCGCGGAGTTGTCCACCTTGAGCACCTCGATGTCCTCGTTGTCGGTCAACCGGTAGCTGTTCACCCCGATCACCGGCTGGCGGCCGGAGTCGATGCGAGCCTGGGTGCGCGCTGCTGCCTCCTCGATGCGCAACTTGGGGGTGCCTGACTCGATGGCCTTGGCCATGCCACCCAGTTCGTCGACCTCCGCGATCAACTCCAGGGCCCGTGTTGCGATCTCGGCTGTGAGCCGCTCGACGTAGTAGCTGCCACCCCAGGGGTCGATCACCCGGGTCGTACCCGATTCCTGTTGGAGGAACAGCTGGGTGTTGCGGGCGATGCGTGCCGAGAAGTCCGTCGGCAGCGCGAGTGCCTCGTCGAGGGCGTTGGTGTGCAGGCTCTGGGTGTGGCCCTGGGTGGCAGCCATCGCCTCGATGC
>CAYVYG010000450.1:0-2670 GCA_964454385.1 uncultured Microthrixaceae bacterium | reverse complement strand
GACCGTCGGTGTCTGGGGCAGGGGCACGTCCGGCCTGGAGATGTAGCCGTTCTGGTCGTCGAAGGCCTCGAGAGCCGCTTCGGCCGCAGCCTTGCGCTCGGCCAACTGGTCGAGTTGTCGCTGGTCCTCGCTCCGTAGATCCGAGTTCACGACCTGCAGGAACGCCTGGGTGAACGCCTGCACGATCTCCGATGCGCGCTCGGGGTCGGTGTCGTAGACCCGAAGCGAGATCGAAGAGCTGTCGGTCTCGTCGCTCACCCTGACCTTGCGAGCCAGGGCGGCAGCATCGCTCTCGTCTTCGCCGAGGATCTCGGCGGCTACCTTGGGGACCTTCCCGCGTGTGACCTTGAGCGCGTCCTGGGGAACGCTCGCCGGGTTGCCGGACATCCGGTTTGCCACGACCACCTGCTCGGCTTGGTACTGGGTGGTCTCGCGCTCGGGCCCAACCGAGTTGGCAGAGAAGTAACCCGCCAGCACGCCCAGCGCCAGGGTGGCGAGCAACACGGGCCATCGTCTCCGGAGGATCGCCTTCAACTTGTTCATCGCTTCGCCCCCGGCACGCGTTCGCCCATCGCATCTATCCTACCGACCGCTCCCGCGTTTTCGCGAGAGGGACTTTCACCTCCCGGTGGGCCGGTCGACTCATCGGTGGTCGGATCTGTCGGCCGTTCGGGTGATCCCCCGAGCACGCGATGACCGACGAGTGCCGGATCCCGAACGGCCCAGGCAGGCCTGTCCTCGTCAGCAGACCCGAGAGCCTGAGCCTGCTCGCTCACCGTCCGCCTGAAGCTGAGTGACGGCAGCGTCGCCTTGGGCAACGCCAGCACCATCAAGAGGACCACGAGTGCCTGCACCCGCTGGCGCGCGAGGATCCCGAAGTTGGCGATGAACGAGAACCCGATCGAGAACAGCACGACATAGCTCAGGCTGAACACCAGGAACGGTCTCCGCAGAGCCATCCTCGGCAGGCTCAGCAATCGTCGCCATGAAACGGCGAAGAGCACCAGTAGCAATAGGCCCTCGGAGCCGGCAATTAGGCCGTTCAGATTGCCGGCCTCCCATGGAAACGGGCGGAAGAACACCGTGACCATTCCAGCAGGCAGGCGGCTCGGTCCGTTGATCGCCATGGGATCGAACTCCGAACCGCCCCTGGATGTCTGACTGGCGGTTCCCTCCAACGAAGACAGCGTCCCGCCTTCGTCGTCGGTTTCGTCGAAGGTCTGTCCCAACCTCGTGCTCGCCGCGACGGCCAGGATCACCACGGCCACAAGAGCCGCGAACCGCACGACGCGGCCCCGGGTCGAAGGTCTCTTGGTGGTATCGCTCCGGAACCCGCCGAGCACACCCACCGCCATCGCGAGTGCGAGCGCGCCGATCGCCATCGCCGCCACGTGAGGCCTGAGCAACAGCACCAACAAAGCACCGCCCACGAAGTAGGCCGCTCCGATGGCCCGTGGCTTGGGCGCGAGCAACAGGGCCCCTCCGTAGGCGATCAGTCCCAGGCAGCCGATCATCAGCGCTTCCTTGCCGATCGACGAAGGCCAGAACACGAGCGAGGGCACGAACAGCATCAACACGGTGAACCGGCGATGATCGCCTTCGGGAACAGCGACCCTGAAGCCGCGGATGATCAGCACCTGGCCCATGAAGCAGATGAAGGCGAACACCAGGAACCCGGCGTATGCGCTCGGACCGGTCACCGTGTACAGGCCACCCACGAAATCCGCGATTCGCTGGGTCTCCACAGGGAATCCGCTCATGATCGGGATCGGGTGTATCGGGACGCCGTCGCGCAGACGGTTCGCGAAGGTGACGCCGGCCTCGTGGTAGCGGCCTGCGTCGCCGCTGCCGTCATACATCACGAAGATCATGAAGAACCGGGCCATCGACCCGGCGAACTTGACCATGAGCCCGGCCATGAGCACCTTGAACAACCACGGATCCCCGTCGCGTCGGGCTATCCGGGAGAACAACGGCACGGCTACCGCGGTCAGAACCATGAACACGATGATCCCGGTCCACACATCGAGCGCCGAGTAGTCGAGCATGAAGCTGAGCCCCACCAAGAGGACCGCGATGCAGGCGAACCCTGCAACGAGCCATGGCACATCGTCTGGATCCCAGGCGTTGATGGCCGCCGAACGTGACCTGAGAGAACCCGACATGATCGCTCAAGTGTAGGGAGAGAGTGCCTGAGTTCACATGTCGGGGTGTTCGGCTGACGTGCGCCGTCGTAGCATCGTGACCTTGGACTGCCCCGCTGATCACGGCTCCCGGCACAACGTGTGCTCCGATGAGCTTCGAGTCGGACTGCTGCTCGCCGGCGAGGCCGTTCCCATGTGGCAACGAGTGGTCATCGAGCATCTCGCGGCGGTCGACGGCGTAGAGCTCTGTGTCATCGGGCTCAAGGACTGCGGGCCGGCCCGATCACGTCCCCGGCGACCTGTGCGGCCCGGTGGCAGGCTGTGGAACCACTACCAGCGGCTTGCTGCTCGGCGGGCTGTTGCTCTCGAACCGACACAGATCCCCTCGCCATTGCACTCTGTGCCCCGGGTGCGCGTCGAAGCAGCCCGCACGAGGTCCGACTCCGCTCGGGTGGAGCCGACACCTGTCTCGGACCTCGCGGATCTGGCGCAGGCACACGGGACCGATGTACTCATAGACCTGGAC
>CAYVYG010000449.1:0-2673 GCA_964454385.1 uncultured Microthrixaceae bacterium | reverse complement strand
GGGACATGAACGAGCTGACCGCGCCCGCACCAACAGGTTCTCCTCCCCACGCCGCACGGCGCCACGGCGACACCGCGGCGCCCGGTGACGCACGCGGTCCGGCGCGGTCGGTCTCACGTGTTCCGCCCCACAGCATCGAGGCCGAGGAGTCCCTGCTCGGAGCGATGCTGCTCTCGGAGCACGCGGTGTCGACGGTGTCGCCGATCGTCTCCGCGGACGATTTCTACAAACCCGCGCACCGCCACATCTTCGACACCATGCAGGCCCTGGCCGTCTCAGGCGCGGGCATCGATCCGGTGACCGTCGCCGAGGAGCTCGCGAGGGTGGACCTGCTCGAGGCATGTGGTGGTACCGCTGCGCTGGTCACGTTGCAGACCCGGACCCCGGCGATCACCAATGCCGAGTACTACGCCCGGATCGTGCAGGAGAAGGCGCTGCTGCGGCGGTTGATCGGTGCCGCCAACGACATCGCCGAGCTCGGCTACTCGCCCCGCGACGACATCGACAAGACGATGGACGAAGCCGAGAGCGCGATCTTCGCGATCGCCCAGCGTCGCAACACAGAGACCCTCGCCGAGCTGGTGCCGCTGCTCGAAGCCGGCCTGAGCCACCTCGAGGAACTGGCCGAGCGCGGTGACGAGGTGACCGGCACCCCCACCGGTTACACCGAGCTCGATCGGCTGCTGGCAGGTCTGCAACCGGGTGCGCTGGTGGTCGTGGGTGCCCGCCCGGGCATGGGAAAGACGGCCTTCGCTCTCGGCATCGCGGCTCACGCCGGCATCCGCGAGCAGCTTCCAGTGCTGTTCTTCTCCCTCGAGATGGGTCACATGGAGATCACCCAGAGGCTGATCGCCGCCGAGGCGCGGGTGGATTCGTCCAAGATGCGCACCGGGCGGCTCACCGACAGCGACTGGTCGAGGATCACCAAGGCCATCGGACGCCTGGGCGAGGGCAGGATGTGGATCGATGACAACCCCGCGGTGAGCCTGATGGAGATCCGTTCCAAGGCCCGACGGCTCCAGGATCGGCTCGGCCAGCCACTGGGGCTCGTTGTGGTTGACTACCTGCAGTTGATGCAGGGTCGCGGTTCCGCCGAGAGCCGCCAGGTCGAGGTGGCGGAGATCAGCCGCGGGCTGAAGGTGCTCGCCCGGGAGCTGGGAGCACCTGTTCTCGCGCTCTCGCAGCTGTCGCGGAAGCTCGAGGAACGTTCGGACAAGCGTCCGATCCTCGCGGACCTCCGCGAGTCCGGCTGCCTCGCGGGGTCCACCCGGCTGCGCCGCGCGGACGACAACACCGAGATCACCCTGGAGGAACTGGTCGAAGGGGACCACACCGACATTGCGGTGTGGAGCCTCGACGAGCACTGGCGGTTCGTTCCGGCGGTGCTCAGCCGCGCCTTTCCCAGCGGAACCCGCGAGACCTTCGCTCTCACCCTCGCATCGGGTCGCACGGTCGAGGCGACCGCCAACCACCCGTTCCGTACCCTCGAGGGTTGGTGTCGCCTGGATCAACTCGCGGTGGGCAGCCGCATAGCGGTGCCCCGCATCCTGGGCACACCCGAGGTCCTTCGTCGCGCCTCGACGCCGCGCAGTGGGGAACGCGCGCGTTCGGTGGCCGCCAGCGGTGTCGTCCCTGCGGAGGTCCACGGGTACGCCGACGGCGAGCTGGCCGCGTTCCTGCGCCTGCTCTTCGGTGAGATCGGCTACCTCTCGGTGACGAGCTTGCGGGGTCGTCCCCATGTTCGCATCGCCGCGACCACCCGGCACCGTCGCCTCGCGGATGACCTGCAGGCCATGTTGGGGCGTTTCGACATCCAGGCACGGATAACCGACATCGGAGCATCCCGGTCGCGCTGGCGGCTGTGGGTCCACGGAGCCGACCAGCAACGGCGTTTCCTCGAGGCGGTCGGCTTCGCGGGCCGGTACGAGGACTCGGTGCCGGACGCACTCGTTGCGCCCGATGGCGTGAGGGCCAATCCGAACGTCGACACCGTTCCCGCGTCGGTGCGCTCGCTGATCGTCGGGGAGCTCGCCGCGGCTTCGATGACCCACCGGGAGCTCGCAGGGCAGTTGGGGGAGAGCTACTGCGGCAGCTATCTTCTCGGGACCGAGGCCCGTCCCCGAGCAACCGGCCGTGACCGGCTGGGCCGCATCGCCGACGCAGTGGGCTCGAAAGCCCTCGCCGAGCTGGCGACCTCGGAGGTGATGTGGGACGAGGTGAGCTCGATCGTCGCTCTCGGACCGCAACCGACCTTCGACGCTACCGTGGCCGGCACCCACAACTTCGTCGCGAACGGGATCGTCGCCCACAACTCGATCGAACAGGACGCGGACGTGGTCATGTTCCTCTACCGTGACGACAAGTACAACGCCGATTCGACGGAGAAGGACACCGCCGAAGTGATCGTCGCCAAGCATCGCGCGGGCGCCCCGGGCATCTGCCGACTCGTGTTCCTCGACTACTGCACCCTGTTCGCGAACATGGCACCCGATGCGTGAGCCGAGCGCGACCGGATCGTGACGCGGCCGAGGGGACCCCAACCGGGCCCCCTCGGTACGCTCTCCAGGTCAAGAGCACTGTGGCTCTGAGTTGCCACGGCAGCCTGACTCGCCCTGTCCTGTTGCCGTAGGGGGTCGGTTTCGCTACTTGCTCCCCGTTGACGCTGAGCGACCA
>CAYVYG010000448.1:0-2697 GCA_964454385.1 uncultured Microthrixaceae bacterium | reverse complement strand
GGCCTCCGGGACCGGACCCGATTCCCCTGTCGCGCACATCGCCCTGGCCAAGGAGCTGCTCGATTCGGGAGCCATCACCAAGGAGGAGTTCGAGGTGCTCAAGACCCGGGCGTTGGCCGGCTGACCCGGATGTGATCGGTCCCGTCAGTGGCTGTCGGCGAAGGTGACCAGAACATCGCCGGCGTCCACCTTGTCGCCGACCGCCACCCGGACTTCCCCGACCGTCACATCGGCGCGCGCGGTGATCCGGTGCTCCATCTTCATCGCCTCTATCACCACCAGCAGGTCTCCATCGCTCACCGAGTCACCAGCCGCCACGTGGACCGACACGACCGAACCGGGTAGCGGCGACACTGGACCGGTCGCCGCGTCGGCCTCGTCGTGGTTGGCGAAGCGCGCCTCGCGGACCCAGGTGCTGCGCCCTGTGGATCCCCGCACCCGCACAGTCGGTTCCGGGCCGCTGTGGTCGATGACCGTCTCCAGCACCTGGCTGAGACCGTCCAGCTCGATCTGCCACCTGGAGACCTCCGGCGATTCCTGCGCTGAGCGTCGGGATCCATCCGAGTCGACCCGTCCGACCACCACCTCGCAGCGGCGCCGACGGTCCTGCTCGAGGACTCCCTGGTCGTCGGGCCGGGGCACCGCTCCGACGAGCACCTCCGCACGGCGCGTGCCCGCTGCGAGGACGCCGACCTCCCCGTAACCCGTACCGGGTGATGCTGCACCGGTGTCGAAGCGGTACTCCAGGCTCAGTCGACCAGCCGGATCGGTCACCCCGTCCCCAGCGGGATCGTCACCGGTCGGCGCGGCCTCGTTGTCGGCGGGGAGGTCGGGATCGAGGATCGTGACCCGCTGACCCTGCGTGGCGACGTTGCGCCACCCCGAGGGTGCGAACCCGTTCAGCGCATCGCTGCGACGGTTCGCGTCCTCCATGGCGAGCACCGCGGCGAGGCCCTGGACCAACCGGTCGTCCTGCGAAGGTCCCCTCGCAGCGGCGATCTCCGGGTGCTCCTCGAGATATGCGGTGGTGGCTGCGCCCTGCGCGAACGTGTGCTCGGCGCAGATCGCGGCGAGCAGCTCGGCGTTCGTGCGTAGTCCCGCGATGTCAGCCCCCCGCATGCACCGGCCGAGCGCGCCGACCGCCGCGGAACGATCCGGTCCGTACGAGATCACCTTCGCGAGCAGCGAGTCGTATTCGGCTCCGACGATCGACCCCTCCGCTACGCCCGGGTCGATCCGGATCCCGAAGGTACCTGCAGCCCGACCGGGTCCCTCATCGGCATCATCGAAGCGGAAGGCCTCGATGATGCCGCCCGACGGCATCCAACCCGTCGCAGGGTCCTCCGCGACCAGTCGTGCCTCCATCGCATGACCCCGTGGTGCGAGGTCGTCCTGCGTGAAGGGCAACGCCTTGCCGTCCGCGATCCGCAACTGCAACTCGACGAGGTCGACACCCCAGACGGCCTCGGTTACGGGGTGTTCCACCTGCAGGCGCGTGTTGACCTCGAGGAACGAGATGGTCCCGTCGGCTCCGACCAGGTACTCCACGGTGCCGGCACCCAGATAGCCGACCTCGCGGGCGAGAGCTACCGCACCGTCGCAGAGGGCCCGTCGCGTTGTTTCGTCGATGCCCGGCGACGGGGGCTCCTCGATGACCTTCTGGTGGCGTCGCTGTATCGAGCAGTCCCGCTCACCGAGGTGAACGACGTTGCCTTGGCTGTCGGCGAGTATCTGGACCTCGACGTGACGCCCGCCCTCGATCAACGGCTCCACGAAGACCGTTCCATCACCGAAGGCTGCCAGGGCCTCGCGCGACGCCGACGCGACCACCTCCGCGAACTCCGAGCGGTCGCGCACGATCCTCATTCCACGGCCACCACCGCCCGCCGCAGCCTTGACCATCGCAGGCAGCGGCAGTTCGCCCGGGAGCCCATCGGAGGATCTCGCATCGCCCACCGAGGCCGGATCGACAACGACCGCTCCGGTTGTCGGCACCCCGGCTCGCACCGCGGCCTGCTTCGCAGCGACCTTGTCGCCCAACAGCTCGATCTGCTCCGGGGTCGGACCCACCCAGGTGACACCTGCGGAGATGACATCGCGGGCGAAGTCCGCGTTCTCGGAGAGGAACCCGTAGCCCGGGTGAATCGCATCGGCACCGGTGTCGGACGCGGCTGCGAGGATCCTCTCACCGCGCAGGTAGGACTCCGATGCGCTCGCACCACCCAGGCATACCGCCCGATCGACCACCGTCGTGTGCAGCGCCCCGCGGTCCGCGTCGGAGTAGACACCAACGGTCTCGATGCCCAGGCGGTGCGCTGTGCGCGCGATCCGACATGCGATCTCCCCGCGGTTCGCGATCAAGAGCTTGCTGATCAAGACACGCCTCCAGTCAGGCGGTTGGGGCAGGGTCCCCGACCGCACCGCGATGAGCGCCCGCGCGAAGAGCCAACCACAGAGCTCAATGTCGCCACACTCCCCAGGTGCTCGTGCCCTCCACGACGTTGGAATGCGCGGCCGAGATCGCCATGCCGAGCACGGTCCGGGTGTCGCGGGGGTGGATGATGCCGTCGTCCCACATCCGGCCGGTCGCGTAGAGGGCGGTCGACTGCGATTCAACCAGCGCCTCGAGCATGCCGGTCTGCTCGGCGAGCATCTCCTCGTCGATCTCGGTGCCCTTGGCCGCAGCCGCGTTGCGGG
>CAYVYG010000447.1:0-2703 GCA_964454385.1 uncultured Microthrixaceae bacterium | reverse complement strand
AGCCCTGACCAAATCCCCGCCCGCTTGGCTCGGCCGGAGGATGGCTGCGGACGAGAAAGGCAAGGCAGAACGCACGCAGCCTATTCCTACCTCAGGTAGGTCGCCTTGCCGGTAGACCCCATGAATCCCGCGAGCACGTCCGTCTCAAGCAGGCCGCCCGGCCGGTAGACGCCCGAAACAACCGCCGCCCTGACGAAGTCTCCGGCTCTCCTCTGCGCATCCCTGCGGCGTTACCAGGCGATTTTGGGCTTCCGCGGCGGCTTTTGCCGATCGGGTGGATGTGCCGGACCACGGCCGCCGACCAGTTCCGCCACGGCCATGACGATGCGCGCCATCTGCTCGTCGAGACGGGCCGCGATCTTCCGGTCGAGCTGCGCCAAGCCCGTCTCGACCAGCGCCAGCCGCTCCTCCAGATTCGCCAGCCGGTCCTCCATCTCGGCCAGCCGCTCATCCACTCCTGCCGGCCCCGGCCCCCGGCCGGCCTCCTTCGGCGAATCCCCTTCCTCCTCGCCGCGCGCCGCACGGGTCGCCCGGAACGGCCGGCCGGTGAACATCGCCCCCTCCAGCGGCGCAAACGGATCGAACCCCTCGCTCATCCCGCAGTCCTTCCTTCAGTCCCGCCCCGACCGCAGCCCTGACGAAGTCCCCGCCCGCCTGGCCCTGCTGGAGGATGGCTGCGGACGAGGAAGTCGGACGAAGCCACGGCGCATGCTCTCCGTCAGGAATGCGCGCAGGAGCGCCGCAGACGAGGAAGGCAAGGCGCTAAGCGCGCAGCGGACTTGGCCTCAAGCAGGCCGCCCGGCCGGTAGGCCCCATGAATGCCGTGAGCACTCACCGACCGCCGCCCTGACGAAGTATCCCGCTCCCGCTCCCCCAGCCTGGAATGCGCCTGGGGGCGCCGCGGACGAGGAAGGCAAGGCGGGCCGCACGCAGCGTAGCCCCCTACGTGAGCACGGCCCGACCGCCGTCCTGACGAAGCCCCCGCCCGCCTGGCCCTGCTGGAGGATGGCTGCGGACGAGGAAGGCAAGGCGGGCCGCACGCAGCGTAGTCCAGCTACGTGAGTACGGCCCGACCGCCGTCCTGACGAAGCCCCCGGCCGTCCTCCAGCAGGGCCGTCAACTGGCGTCGCAACTCCTCCTGCTTCGCCTCCAGCTTCGCCAGCTCACCCGTGAGTCGCTTGGTCGCCGCCAGCGTCGTGCCGATCTCCCCGGCGAGCGCCGCGATCGCCTGCACCCGCGGCAGATCCGTCCGCCCATCCTTGCCCTGGGCGGTTGCCTCCCCTGTGCCGCCATCCTGCCCGACGCCCCCCGCCTGCTCGAACGCCGGCTCCCGATCCACCCCGGAGGCCCGATCCTGATGGCGCCGGGCCGCGTCGACGGCGCGAGCGCTCGCCTCCAGCTCCGCCGCTCCGGCCCCATGCGCGAGGCCCAGCTCCAGAAGGTTTCGGCGCCGCGGCCGGGTCGCGACCCCAGGCTTAGTCGGCGCGCGCGCCTGCGAAGAGGCGTCGGCCACCGCGACCGGCACGACGACGGCGCCGGTGAACGGGCTGAAGTCCGATGGCGCCACCACGGGCGCCTGATCCCAAAGCAGGTTCATCCCTCTATCCCCATCGCCAACCCCGCCCGACGAACGGCCCGCCACCGCAACTTCGCTCAAAAAACCGTTGGGGTCCGGGGAAGATCATCTTTCCCGGCCTTTCGCACCTTCGCCTAGGCCGTCCTGGGCGGCCTGCCGCGTCCCCTCTTCGGCTCCATGATGGCCGTTGACGGATCCTCCGGCCGGCCGAAATCCTGCACCATGCGGACACAGAGACGTCCCTCCGCGTCCGGCCCGGCCACCATGAGCAGGGCCCGGCGCGTTTCCGCCGCCAGGTGATGCCGGGTCCAGGGGCTGTTCTTGGGTCTCGGGCTGATGCCGAGCCAGATCAGGTCGCCCGGCCGCAGGCGCGTGCAGCCCTGGAAATAGCCGGGCGCCAGCACCTGCGGCAGGGGATCGAAGCAGCTGTAGGTGAACGCCATGAACCCGGCCTCGCCCTGCCCCTCGAACGCATCCCGCAGCCCGTTTCCCGCAAAACCCATCACCGTCTCCCGAAATGCCGTGTGCCGACAGCTCCATAAAGGAATATATTCTCCACATCAACCGATTTTCCCGCCAAGCTCCGAAAAAAAGCGATGGGGTCCGGGGAAGATCATCTTCCCCGGCTTCCTGAAGGATCGCGGGAAGGCCCGGAAAATCGCGGGAAGGCAGGGCCTCCCCGCACCCCTCCGGTTTTTTAGCCCGGCCTGCCCGCAAATCAGGGAAATGCGCCGCCTTTGATCGGGCCGATCCGGCATTTTCGCGAAAGAGGGCGGCGATTTATCGGAAAATCGGCGCCCAGCCGCCTGGCCGGGCCTCGCGCCGCCTCTGGGCTGGGCCATTCGGAGGCTCGGGTTGTTGCATCGGCTGCAACAAGGGCGCTCGGGTTGTTGCATCCCATGCAACATTTTCGGCGGGAAGGCTCGGGTTGTTGCGTCGGATGCATCATTATTATGACAAATGATGCAGCCGATGCAACAGCGACCCTCGGGTTGTTGCATCCCATGCAACAAAAGGGGCGATCGAACCCGCCGAAACGACGAACGAACCCGCCGATTCGACGTTCGAACCCGGGATTCGACGAACGAACCCGACGCCGGCGAACGAACCCGGCCGCGGGATTCCGC
>CAYVYG010000446.1:0-2704 GCA_964454385.1 uncultured Microthrixaceae bacterium | reverse complement strand
TCCGGGTGGCACGCGGTCAAGTCCCATCCGGTGGTGACCGCAGTCCTGTTCGTCCTATCGGCCACAGCCATCGCGTTCTCGGCGTTGATCGACCTGGCGGTCGTCGTCACCATCGCCCTGTTGGGCATCGTCGGTGCCGGCGCTGTGGTGCTGTGGTGGCTGTGGACGCGACGACGTCCGGTGGAGGGTCGTCCGGTCGGAGCCGCCGCGGGACGACTGGCCATGGCGGCCGTCGCCCTGTCGGGAGTCGTGACGTTCGCAGCCATCCAGTTGGTGCCGTACGGCCGGTCCCACTCCAACCCGCCGGTCACCGGCGAGCCACGGTGGGCCAACGACCGGACCCGTGAGCTGATGGTGAACGCCTGTTTCGCTTGCCACTCCAACGAGATCGAGTACCCGCGCTACGCGTCGGTCGCACCGATCTCCTGGATGGTGCAGCGCCACGTCGACGAAGGCCGCGAGGACGTCAACTACTCGGAGTTCGCGACCGATCCGGGTGACGCCGACGAGTCGGTCGAGGCCATCGAGGACGGCGAGATGCCTCCCGCGTACTTCACCCGCTTCGGCCTGCACCCAGAGGCAGACCTCACCGATCGCGAGATTGCCGAGCTCATCGACGGACTCAGAAACACTCCGGGGCTCTCCGAAGGGTGACCAACGGCCCGCGCACTCGCCAGACCCGTGTCGCTCACCGGCGACTTCGATCCTGCCTCGGTCACTGGTCGAGAGCTGTCAAGGTGATCGTGGGCAGCCGTGCATGCGATCAGAGGCTGCGGCGCCCGCAGCTATCAGATCGGCCATCAAGAGGTTCAACATCCTCCCCGTCGGTTCTGCAGCGTGGACCGGAGCGTTCGGGTCCGCGATCATCGAGTGTGGTCGGGGAGCCGATCGAACGATCGGGGAGTGCCGTTCCCAGACGCTCAGGTCTCGCGATCGAGTTGTTCTCGCAGCTCGCGCTTGAGGACCTTTCCGTAGTTGTTGGTCGGCAGACTCTCGAGGAAGCGGTATTCCTTCGGCCGTTTGTAGCGGGCGATGTGGTCGAGGCACAGCTGGTCGAGCTCCTCGACCGTAGGACTTGCCGCGGAGTCGGCTGCAACGACGAACGCAACCACCGCCTCGCCCCACTCCGGATCAGGTCGACCGAGGACCGCGACGGCGGCGACGGCGTTGTGTCGGAGCAGCGCCTCTTCGACCTCGCGCGGGTAGATGTTCATCCCGCCGCTGATGATCAGGTCCTTGGATCGGTCGCGCAGCGTGAGATATCCCTCGGCGTCGAGACTGCCGACGTCGCCGGTGTGCAGCCAACCGCCACGGAGTGCGTCGGCTGTCGCCTCGGGCTGTTCCCAGTAGCTCGACATCACGACGTCGCCGCGCACGACGATCTCGCCGATCTCACCGACCGGGAGTGCGGCCCCGTCGTCGTCGACGACCCGCACGTCGACGTCGGTCCGGGCGACACCGACGCTCTGGAGGCGTTCTCTCCAGCGCGGATGGTCGCGGTCGGCGTGGTCGGCCTTCGACAGGGCGGTGATCGTCATCGGCGCCTCACCCTGGCCGTAGATCTGCGCGACGCGCGGCCCGAACACCTCGAGCGCGTCGGTGAGATCGGAGAAGTACATCGGCGCGCCGCCGTAGATGATCGTCTTCAACCCGCTGAGGTCGGCGTCGAGAACGGCCGGGTCGGTCGCGAGGCGGTTGACCATCGTCGGAGCGGCGAAGAACGTCACCCCCGACCACCGTTGCAGCAGTGCAGCGACTTCATCGCCGTCGACCCCGCCAGAGGCCGGGATGACGCTGAGCGCACCGCGTGCGACGTGGGGCAGGCCGTACAGGCCCGATCCGTGCGAGATCGGAGCGGCGTGCAACACCGCGTCATCGGGTCCGATCGGATCGATGTCGGCGAAGTAGCTGAGCGACATCATGAGCAGGTTGCGATGGGAAAGCGTCGCGCCCTTCGGTCGTCCGGTCGTGCCGCTGGTGTAGAAGAGCCATGCTGCGTCGGTGGGCTGTCGGTCGACGAGTGAGACCGCACCGGTGGCAGCCAGCTCGTCCCATTCCACAGACGGCGCGAGGACACAGGCATCGAGTGCATCGACCGAATCGATCATCGACGATGCATCGTCGGCGTGCTCATCGTCGACGATCACCACCCTCGACGCGCTCTGCTGGGTGATGAAGGCGATCTCCTCGCGGTGCAGACGTGCGTTGACGGGCACCACCACCAATCCGGCGTGCCAGATCGCAAACAGCGCTTCGAGATACTCCGGTCGGTTTCGCATCACGATGGCGACGCGGTCACCCGGCTGAAGGGCAAAGCGGTCTCGCAGTCCACCGGCGATCGCGGCGGTTCGACCAGCGAACGTCGCCCAGTCGGCGTGGACTTCCTCACCGACGGCCAGCGCTGGGTGGTCGGGCCACCGTCGTCCGTTGCGTTCGACCCAACTCGCCAAGTTCATGGGCTCGCCTCCGCTGTCGTGATGGCGCGACCGCGCGGCACCCGTCGTACGATCGAGAATCGGGCGGTGCTCACACCTGAGCCGGCGCGAAACCCGCTGTCGATGTTCGTCGTTGTCATCACATGCACCTCACCGTCATCACATGAACCTCTCTGTCGAACAGTCGCACCACCGTCTCGCAGCGTACGATCACGGTGTCCTCGCGACGCTGCACGCGACGCATGGAGCCGACGTCGTGCCCATCGTCT
>CAYVYG010000445.1:0-2716 GCA_964454385.1 uncultured Microthrixaceae bacterium | reverse complement strand
TGCCAGGTCAATGCCGCCTCAGGACAATCTAGCATGCAAAGTGGTGGCTCCACCCCAAACAACCGGATGGGCGCGGGAAGGCCAGCCTTCCCGCCTCTCTCTTCTCTTGCCTATAGCCTCTCCGCCTCACCGATGTCGATGGTTCTTCTGATTTCGTCAGTTTCGAGGCCGAGGGCCATGGGGCGGCGGGTGTGGGGGAGGATGGCGGTGTCGGCATTTCGGGCTTGCGAAGGGCCAGCGCGCTTTCGTGCCCTGCTACTGCAACTCGACCGACAAGGTGCGTCCGACGATCCTGGCGGCGCGAGCCAGAGTGGCGAGGCTCACGGCGTCGTTGGTGGGGTCGAGGAGGCGGTCGAGCTGGGAGCGGCTGGTGGCGAGGCGTTTGGCCATTTCGACCTTGGTGATCTTCTGCTCTTTCATTGCAGCGGCGAGCTGGAAGGCCAGGACGCGCTTGACGGCGCGTTCGGTGGTCTCCTCCCAGGTTCCCTGCTCGCGCAGGAAGTCGTCGAAGGGCTGTCCTGCCCTGCCCTTTTCTACATCGTTCGTCATGACAGCCATCGCGTTCGTTGCTCCGCCAAGCATAGGCGACCAAGTGGCCATCACCCATCCCAAAAAAACCGGATGGGCGCGGGAAGGCCAGCCTTCCCGCCTCTTTCTTCCCTTTGCTCAAAGCCGCACCGGCTCGCCGATGCTGATGGTTCGCCTGATCTCGTCGGTCTTGAGGCCGAGGGCCATGGGGCGGCGGGTGTCTGGGAGGATGGCGGTGTCGTAGAGCTCCTCGACGATGCCTTCGAGGCGGAGCCAGTGGGGGGTGTCGCCGGTTTTGAGGTCGACGACGAGGAGGCCGCAGCGAGGGGTGGCACCCTTGGCGGCGAGGGCGGCGTCGAGGGGGAGGCCCTGGAAGGTCTGGTTGTCGCGGGGGCGGGAGAGGCCGATGACGGCGAAGCGGCCGAAGAGTGCCAGGCCGCGGGCGTAGCCGGGGCAGAAGGCGATTTCGGTGAAGTGGCCGGTGGCCTGGTCGATGGTGCCGAAGCGGCCGGTGCCGGAATCGAGGAGGTAGAGCTTTTCGCCGTCGCCGGCATCGTGGAGGCGGGGGGAGTGGGGCATGGCGAGGCCCTGGGCGATGATTTCGCCGGTCGGGACATGGATGACGATGCCGCCTTTGGTTCGGTGGTCGCGCCAGCCGTCGGCGACGTCGGAGCGGGCGACGGCGGTGACGAAGGCGGGGCGGCCTTTTTTCATGGCGAGGCCGTTGAGGTGGCAGCGGTCCTCGGCGGCGAGCCTCGAGATGAAGGGGGGTTGCCAGAGGGGGCGGAAGCTCGAGGCGGCGTCGGGGGTGGCGAGGCAGGAGAAGAGGGTGTTGACGAAGACGGGGGGGGTGTCGGCGGCGCCGGTGGCGAGGTCGGCGGTGGCGTGCCCGGCGGGCTTCGGGGCGGCGGTGTCGTTTCCGGCGGGCTTCAGGGCGGCGGTGTCGTTTCCGGCGGGCGTCAGCACGGCGACGTCATGGATGTCGAGGTCGCCGGTGGTCCAGGCGAGCCTCGGGACGTAGAGGCGGTCGTGGCCCTGGTGGGTCTGGCCGGGGCCGAGGATGTCGTCGAAGCGCCAGAGCTGGAAGAGGGTGGAGAGGTAGAGCTGGGAGCCCTGGGCGGCGAGGCCCATGGCGCGGTTGAAGCTGCGCTCGAAGACGGCGAGGCGGCCGTCGTCGTGGCGGCCGAGGAGGAAGAGCTTGCCGGACTGGTAGGTGGTGAAGGCGAGGCCGATGCCTTCCTCGGCGAGCCAGGAGGTGAAGTGGCGGGACGCCTGGATGGTCAGGCGCGGCTCGGGGGCGGTGGTCTTGGGGCCGGTCATGGGGTGATGGTGTAGCAGGCGGCGGCGATGGCCGCACCGCTTGACTTGGCGCGGTTGTGCGCCAAACTGGCCCGAAATAAGTTCAGGCAGTCGAACAAATGTGCAGGGAGCATTCGGGTCGGATCGGCCTCGAGGGGGCATTCGCCGGGTCGTGGCGAAGGTGAGCGCCACCGCCGGCACGACACGCGCGAGGCTGCTGCCGCGCTGGCTGACGGCCGATCATCCCTTGCCCTGGCTGGCGCCGATGTTCGCCATGATCCTGGCGTTCGGCATCTATCCGCTGGCCTACTCGATCTGGCTCAGCCTGCATCAGCGCAACCGCTTCACCCGGGCGGACGAGTTCACCGGGATCGCCAACTGGGTGCAGGCGTTCGGCGACGAGCGGTTCATCGGGGCGCTGTTCGTCACGGTGGAGTACACGCTCGTCTGCCTCGTCTTCCAGGTGGTGCTGGGCATCGCCATCGCCCTGCTGCTGGATTGCGAGCGGCGCGGCTACGGGCTGCTGCGGGCCTTGATGACGCTGCCTCTGGTGGTGCCGCCGGCGGTGACCGGGCTCATGTTCCTCCTGATGGAGGACGGGCAGTTCGGCGTGCTCTCCTATTACCTGAAGGCGCTCGGCCTGGTGACGCCGGAAGCGCCCATCCTGGCCAACCCGACGACGGCGCTCTGGGGGGTGATGGCGGCGGACATCTGGCAGTGGACGCCGTTCATGGTCCTGATCCTGCTCGCCGGCCTCAGGGCCCTGCCGAAGGAGCCCTACGAGGCTGCGGCGATCGACGGGGCGGGGTTCTTGCAGTGCTTGTGGCATCTGACCCTGCCGATGCTGAGCCGGGTGATCGCGGTGGCGGTCCTGATCCGCACGATCGAC
>CAYVYG010000444.1:0-2719 GCA_964454385.1 uncultured Microthrixaceae bacterium | reverse complement strand
GATCAGCAGAGCCACGGCCACATCGCGCACGATCTTGTTGCGCCGTGTGTAGAAGCGGGGGAGCGACCCCGTCCCTGCGACCCTGTCGACGCGGAACGCGATCGCCTCGTCGAGGTCGATGTCGCTTCCGTCCTCGAGTCGGTTGATCCGCCGGAACGCCTCGGGACGGAGCTGCTCGAAGCGCCGCCGGGTCTGCACGACCAGCCGATGGTGCTCAGCCAGGATCTGGTGGTGGTGACCGAGCTCGCCCTCCGCAGCCGGTCGCTCGCCGACGCGGCAGTGCTCGTTCAGGTAGTCGTGGGCCCGGAAGTCCCACTCGTCGTATCTGAACCAGGAGATGTCGGCGCCGGCATCGGGATCCTCGGCGCCAGGGTCCTCGGGACCCGGATCCTCAGCGACCTCGACCTCGCTGCCCTCGACCTCGACCTCGCTGCCCTCGACCTCGCTCTCGACCTCGTTGCCGACTTGGCCGGGGTCGACTTCGGGGGCGCTGTAGCGGGCGCGCTCCTCCGCCTCGCGCTCAAAGTTGTCGAGCATCGCCTCCAGCTCTGCGCCGGTGAGGGGTTTCCCCTCGACTTCCAGCTCGGCGTTCTCTCGCAGCAGGTCCTCCAGTTCGTCGCGGGTGAGAGCCAGGCGCTCGGGGTCTTCGGGGGCATCGAGCAGGTCCATCGTCTGCACGGTCTCGGGCTTGTAGTCCCCATGCAGCTCAGGCTGTTCAGGAGCATCGAAGGGGATCTCGGAGCCGTCAGTCCGTGCATCTTCGTGCGCGGCTCGGCGGTCCTCGGCGGCGCCAGGCGACACGTTGGGCACCATGACAGCGAGGCCATAGAGGCGTGAAGCGGCTTCGGCGGCGTCCTGCACCGTGGCACCAGGTCGCACCAGCAGGTCGATCAGCTCCAGCGCGGTGGATGGCAACGGTGCGGGGCAGCGATCGGCGAACCCCAGCGATGCGATCACCAACGATTCCGCGAAGAGCTGTCGCTCCGTCGGCCGGGGGAGTCGTGGCCGATCGCACGCGGCGCGCGCCTGGAGACGCGACAGCCATGGCGCGATGCCCGGGTACTCGTGAGAGGCCAACGCGGCGATGCGGGTGCCTTCGGCTAGGGCGAACAGCCACCTGATGAGGCGCTGGTCCTCGAAGCGCTCGAAGAACAGGCGCATAGCGGGTCGTCGCCGGTCGGGGTGCTGCGGCCGGTTCGGGTCCTGCGGTGGGCCCGGTCCCGTGGTCGAGGTGCTCGGGGTGCCCGGGGTGTCCGGGGTGCCCGGGGTGCCCGGGGTGTCCGGGGGTGGCGTCGTAGCGGGCAGGTACGTTCCGTCACGGCCCTGCACGTAGTCGAACGAGCCATGGGTGAGGCGGGTGGCCTGAAGGGTGGTGTGCACCTTGAACGCTGCGAAGTTCGCCTCGTGGTCATCGAAGGTGTCGATCGAGCCCGGCAGGTACACCGAGGTTCCGTCGGTGCAGGCCCGGCCGCTCGCCGACCATCCGATCCCCCGGCCCGCCAGCACCCCGACCGGTTGCACCACGAGCTCTCGGCCTGAGAGCGCCTGCGCGTAGAGGCGCAGCAAGGGCGCGGTGTCGGCCAGATTCACCCGACCCGCCAGCTCTGCGAGGCGCTCACGTGCACCTGCCGATTCGAGGCGGAACCAGCTGCGGGCGCGCTCCTGGCCCCCCGGATCAGTGAGGAGCTCTCGGCCCGCACAGCGCCAGCGGAGCGCGGCGTCGTCCTCGAGGCGGCCGAGGACCTCCGCGGCGCCCCTGATCATCTCCAGGGCCACGCCGGGGTTCGTGGTGCCGAGCGCGACCGCCTCCTGTGTCAGGCACCGCTGGCGGTTCTGTGGCATCGCGACCAGGGTCTCCGCCGCGTCGTGGAACAGGGTGATCGACCCGGGGCCCTCGGCCTGCACGCAACGGCGTGCCAGTTCCACCAAAGGCGTGCGGACCTGGTCGTCGAGGGGTGCGAGCATGGCGGGGGTGTGCTCGAGGCAACGGTCCAGGTCCGATCTGCACCGTCGGGCCACGACCCCGAGCAGGTCGACGAATGCCCGGCGCGTCGCGTCCGGAAGCCCGCCGATGGCATCACCGGCGTCGCGCAGGTAGACCGAAGCCAGGTCGCTCGGGTTGGCGGCCAACACCGCGAGGGTGTCCGCCAGCACCTCGAGTCCGTCGAGATCGATGAGATCGAGAAGGGCCGGGCTGGTCTCGAAGAACCGCACGGCCAGACCGAGGTTGTCCCAACCACCGGCTCCTAGTCGCGCACCCATCCCAGCCCAGCGCCGAAGGTCCTCGTGTCCGACGCGCTGTGCGACCGACGGAGCCGCATCGCTGAACGCGGCCGCGAGCTTCGGCGACGTGTGGGCGAGGTGGTCCGACAGCACACGACAGCGCGCGGTGGTCTCCCGGTCTGTGGGTGACACCGCGTGATCGGACCGTGCCGCCATCACGTGCTCACTCGGCGAAGACCGCGGAGACGACCTCCTCGATCGAGCGTTGGACCTCTGCCTCATCGGTCAGCGCCCACACCACTGCTGACCCGCACGCTCGGCGCGGAGGGATGCCGCGGGCGATGAGCTTGCCGGCGTAGACCAGCAGGCGGGTCGACACGCCCTCCTCGAGGCCGTGCTCGCGCAGGTTGCGTACCTTCGCGCCCAGCTTCGCGAGGCTGTCGGCCAGTTCGGTGCCGCAGCCCGATTCGTTCGCGATTATCTCCGCTTCCTGGTC
>CAYVYG010000443.1:0-2792 GCA_964454385.1 uncultured Microthrixaceae bacterium | reverse complement strand
CAGGCACACGGCACCGACGAACTCATAGACCTGGACGCCGGTGAACCCCATGAAGTCGTCCCGGGCACCGATGTCCGGCTCTGGTACATGCAGCACGGCATCAGGCGCAACTGCACCGACACCGGTTGCATCTGGGAACCAGTCGACGGAGTGCCCATCACCCAGGTCGTGCTGCGCGAGACCACTGCCTCCCAAGAGGGTGTTCGGGAGATCAGGACACTCGCCACGGCAACGTTCCAGACGGTCCCCCACAGCCTCCGGCGAAACATCGACGAGGCCTACCTCGGATCCACCGAACTGCCCGCACAGGTGTGCCGTCGTGTCCTTGCAACATGCGGCTCGGACTCCGAGCCACCTGCGTCGCAGACAGGTTGCCCGGTTGGACACCAGACGGGCGGCGTCCGCTCCTTCAGGTTCTTGTCACGCCTCGCCCTCGCCTGGATTCGCCGGCAGGCGTCAGGGCTGACCAGAGCGGATCGCTGGCATGTGGGCCTCGTCAACCGCCCGATCGAGTCGGTTCTGCACGAGCCCTCCATCGGCGACGTGGAATGGTTGCAGAGACCAACCGGACGCGAGCGCTACGTGGCCGATCCTTTCGGGTGCGTCGACGGTGACACCGCGGTGGTGCTGGTCGAGGACTTCGACCACCGTGGTCGCCACGGCCGCATCGGCGCCTATCGTTTCCGGCCGAGTGAGCCATCCGGTCAGCCGATCGGGGTCGCCGAGCTCCCGACGCACGCGTCCTACCCCTACCTCGTATCGGTGGATGGCCAGTGGTGGTGTGTCCCCGAGATGTCCGCCGCAGGGGAGGTGCGTGCGTTCCGCTTCGATCCTTCCACGCTCGCGCTCGAGGACCTCGGTCCTCTGTTGACCGACGTCGCACTCGTCGACCCGACGCTCTTCGAGTGGCAGGGCCGTTGGTGGCTCTTCGGCACCGACCGGTCCCGCGGGGCCAACACGCATCTTCGTGCATGGTGGGCCGACCACCCGAGCGGACCGTGGACGCTGCATTCGATCGACCCAC
Source organism: uncultured Microthrixaceae bacterium (assembly GCA_964454385.1). Lineage (GTDB taxonomy): Bacteria > Actinomycetota > Acidimicrobiia > Acidimicrobiales > Microtrichaceae > JAMLGJ01. Next base: position 1,768 of record CAYVYG010000443.1, on the reverse strand, counting down.
TGTGCATAGACGTCCGCTACGCACGGGGCGCCGGCACCCCGTTCGTCTGCGATGGAGAGCTGTACCGCCCGGTTCAGGATTGCTCGGAGGGCTATGGATCCGCGGTCGTGATCAGGAAGGTGACGTCACTGGATCCGACCGCGTTCGACGAGCAATCCGCGGTGTCGGTCAGACCGGACCCGCGGGGACGCTACCCGGACGGACTTCACACGATCTCGGGTGCGGGCGAGTTCTTCCTGGTCGATGGATCTCGCAAGCGCTTCTCGGTCGCCTCGTTCGCCAATGAGCTGGAGGCACGCCTTCGACGGCTCGGCCACCGTCGAGCCCGCGTCGATCACGACGGTGGACCTCCTCGATGATCCCGGCTGGTCGAAGACCGGGCCGATGGTTCCTGATGCACTTCCAGTTACGATTGGCTCGGTGGCCGCCAGAATCCTCTCCCGAGAGCTCCGGGCGTCCGGTCCAAGTGGTGGACTGCGCAGGAGCTGGGGTTTCCTCCAGCCGTTCATGCCGGCCCGGAGCGGACTGAAGGTCTCAGCAGTAGGCGCTCTGTCGTTTGTGGGCAGCCTCGCCGAGTCGGCTGTCCTGGTCCTGCTGACGCTCACCGCTGACGGGTTGATCCGAGGTGTCGACCGGATCGAGATGGCGGGCTACTCCCTCGGCCGACGCGACGCGATCGCTGTTGCGCTGATCCTCGTCATGGTTCGGATCATCACGATCCTCGGTGCAGCGAGCGTGTCGGCTCGATTCTCCGCGGCAGTCACCGGGATAGCTCAGAACAGGATCATGGCTGCCTATCTGGGCGCTTCCTTCCCCGCGCGCAGTGCCAGGCCACTCGGCGACCTGAACGCGGTGATGGTCAGCCACGCGCGCTTCAGCGGTGACCTCGCGAGCGGATACACGCTGGTGGTAACCAGCATCTGCGGGCTGCTTGCGTTCGGCGGCACCTCATTGGTGGTGAACCCGACGGCCACACTGGCCATCGCGCTCATCGGCCTGGCCGTGCTCGGACTGCTGCGACCTCTGCGGATCCGGAGCCGCGTCGCTGCCACGGCTCTTGCGGAGTCGTCGCGGTTGCTCGGTCAGGAGGTCTCGGAGGTCGAGATGCTCCACCGTGAGATCGAGCTGTTCCAGGTCCGCGATCGAGCTCTGGACCGTGTGAACCAACAGATCGCGTCTGTCGGCAGGTCTCTGCGCCGCATCAAACTTCTGGGATTGGCCACGCCCCAGTTGTTCCAGACTGCGATGCTGGCCGCAGCCGTGGTGAGCCTGCTCGTGATCGTCGAGAGCGTCGATGATGCAGACCTTGCGTCTGTCGGCGCGGTCGTGCTCCTGTTGATCCGATCCATGTCGTCGGCTCAGCAGTATGTCGGAGCGAACCAGCGGGTCATCGACCAGTCGTCCTATGCGGAAGCCGTGAGCAGCCTGATCGACACGCTCTCGACGACTCCGTCCTCGTTCGGCTGTGAGAAGCCCACTGCCGTCACGCCCGTGCGGTTGGACCACGTCGATTTCACCTACGATGGGCACACCCGGGTTCTCGAGGACATCCGGGTGGACCTCCACGACGGCGAGCTGGTGGGCGTCGTCGGACCGTCGGGCGCAGGGAAATCAACCCTCGTCGAATTGTTGTTGCGACTTCGTGAACCGACCTCCGGCGAGATCGCGGGCGGATCCACCAGTTGGCACGACATAGATCCCGCGGAGTTCGCCAGGCGAGTCGCGTTCGTTCCTCAGGAGCCGGTGCTGATCGCAGGCACGGTCGCGG
>CAYVYG010000442.1:0-2793 GCA_964454385.1 uncultured Microthrixaceae bacterium | reverse complement strand
AGTCGTGATGAGCGCGCACGATCCGTTCGGCAACGCTCGACTTGCCGGTGCCGGGCGGGCCGTAGAGGAACATCGCGCCGTCGCCGTGGATCGCCGGCCCGAGCTCGTCGAGCAGGTCCGCGGCGATGACGAGGTCCTCGAAGGCCTCGGTCAGGATCCGGCGGTCGAGTGCGAGCTGCGGGTGCTGGGAACGCACCACCTCGCGGTACAGCCCGAGCGACACCGGCACCGGCCCCATGTAGCGGCACTCCGCGGATCGGTGGTTCGCGTGGTTGCGGCCCGCTTCAGTGGGTCCCACGACGTATGACCGTCCGTCCATCCCCTGGTACTCCACCAGGTTGCGGTCCCGCATCGTCTGCACGACCACGTCGACCAGGTTGGCGGTGAGGTGCAGCTTCTCGGCGATCGCGGTGGTGGTGTTGCGGACATCGACGACGACCTGGCGCAACACGATGTCCTCGAGCACGGCCTGGTTGATCCCGAGTCCCTCGGGGAGCATCGGCGGCCGCAAGCGGGCCTCCAGCTCCCGAGCGGACAGGGCCTCGCCATCCGAGCCGACCCCGTGACCGTGACCGGCCCCGGCGTCGGCAGCGCCCGCCGGTGGGTCGGCATGGGTGGTCGGATCGAGGCCGCTGTCGTAGAGCTCCTCCCATTCGCTCGGCGCGTTCTGGCTCTCGGTCGGCGGTACGGCTCCCTCCCAGCCCGGTTCGGCAGGGCTCTGGTCGACCTCGCAGGGATCGGCACCCGAGCCGCTCGACACACCGGGAAAAGGCCTCTGGGGCGTCATCGTTTGCTGAGGTGCAGCGGCGTCCTGCAGCGCAGCCGCGTCCAGCAATGCAGCCGCGTCGTGCTCCGTGCCAGCGTCGGACACCACAGCGGGCTGTGGTTGTGGAGCCACTGCGGTCGGTTCCGACGGGGGCGCCGGTTCCAACAGCGCGGTGTCGGCAGGGCGGTCATACCACGCACCGCTCGGGGGGTCGAAGGGGAACTCACCCGGTTCCGAGTCGGTTCGTGTCGTGTGGTCCATCGATGTCCCTGGGGTCGCGCGCCGACCACGAACGCGACCGCGTTCCCAAGCCGGTGCAACAGCTGCCCAAGACATCGGCGCAGTGACAGGATGCCTTGAGAACGATGGGTCCATCGCCCCAGTCACGGGAAGCGACCCGCGCATCACACGGACCCAGAGCTCCGGTCCGGTGCCCTCACCGCACACCGAAGCGCCATCCGGCACAATTGGGGGATGACCAACCGTTCCAGAGGTTCCGTGATCGTCGGCGCAGTGGTTGTGGTGGCGGTCCTCGGAGCGGGGGTCTGGTTCTTCTTCATCCGCAGCGACGCACCACCGGAGGTCGACCTCGACAGCGCCACCGAGCAGGTCACCTCGACCACCGGACGCGACGCGAAGAGCACCACCACCACGACCGAGGAACCACACCGGATCGAAGGGACCTGGGTGGTGGACAACGAATCCGGGCAGTTCGACTTCGAGAGCGCCACCGGCTCGTTCGCCGGCTACCGGGTCGAGGAGGAACTGGCGAGCATAGGCACGAGCGAGGCGGTCGGGCGGACCGGAGCGGTCGACGGGACGATGGTGATCGAGGGAACGGTCCTCGAATCGGCAGAGGTCACCGTGGACATGAGCGGTCTCGAGTCCGACAAACCACGGCGCGACAACCGCGTGCAGGAAGCCCTCGGAACCGACGAGTTCCCTGAGGCGAGCTTCGAGTTGACCAAGCCGGTCGAGCTGGGCCCGCAGGCCTCCGCCGGTGAGGATGTCTCGGTGGACGCCAGCGGCGAGCTGACGATCAACGGTGTGACCAACGAGGTCACCGTGGAGCTGGACGCGCAGCTGGTGGACGACACGGCGGTCGTCGTGGGCAGCATCCCGATCACCCTCGCCGACTACGACATCGAGGCACCCAGTGCACCGGTGGTGTTGTCGGTGTCCGACGAGGCGACCATCGAGTTCCAGCTGCTGTTCACCCGGCCCGCCGGAACCGAGCCGGCGGACCGTGTGCCATCCACCACGAGACCCACCACGGCGCCCACTGCCGCGCCGTCGACCGCCACCTCCACACCGAGCGACGCCGCCTGATTCCCGGCATCCCCGAGCCCCGGAGAAACCCGCCGCCATGTCGGATCCCCCCACGAGCACCGCGATCGGCGCCTGGAGCTATCACTGGGGTGGGGTTCCACGCCCGTTCGTGCACCCCGTCACCACGCCTTCGGGACAGCCGCTGTCGATCGATGCCCCCGGCGACCACCCGTGGCACCACGCGCTCTGGTTCACGATCAAGTACGTCAACGGGGAGAACTTCTGGGAGGAGTACGACCGTTTCGGCCTCCTGGTGCAGCAGTCGCCTCCGGCGATCTCGAGTTTGCCCGATGGCGCCACCCGGGCGGAGAGCCGGATCGAATGGCGGCGCCCTGCGCAGGATCCCGGATCGGATCAGCCGGTGGTGATCCGTGAGGAACGCGCGATGACCTTCGCCCCGATCCGTACCGACGCCCACGCGATGGACTGGGACATCACCCTTCACCCCATGGAGGACGTGTTGCTCGACCGCACACCGTTCACCACCTGGGGTGGATACGGCGGCCTGACGCTTCGGGGGCGCCCCGACTGGCACGACACCGCATTGCGCCTCGCGGACGGCGATCCGCGAGGCCGCGTGCTCGGGGATCGCTCCAAGTGGTGCTCGCTGCAGGGTCCCCTCGATGCCACCTCCGCCACGGGCGTGACAAGCACGACAGGCGCGTCCGAGCACCGCGTCGGCATCTTGCTCCTCGACC
>CAYVYG010000441.1:0-2796 GCA_964454385.1 uncultured Microthrixaceae bacterium | reverse complement strand
GTTTCGTCGCCGGTGTCGACCGGGTCCCGGGTGACGGTGATCGCGCTCTGGGTCTACTGGGGAACCGATGAGGTGCTCCGAGGCGTCAACCCGTGGCGGAAGGTGCTGGGTGGAGGTGTCTTGGCGTGGCAACTCGTGACGCTGATCCGACGGTTCACATGAGACGCTGGTTGCTGTGACACAGCAGTCGACAGGGACCGGCCGACGTTTCGAGGTCGTGATCGTGGGCGCAGGCCTGGCAGGGCTCAGCGCTGCGCGGGCACTCCGCGCGGCGGGCCGTGAGGTGCTGGTTCTCGAGGCATCGGATGGAGTCGGGGGTCGGGTCCGCAGCGACGTGGTGGACGGCTTCGTGCTCGATCGGGGCTTCCAGGTGCTGTTGACCGCCTACCCCGAGGCCCGCCGGCAACTCGATCTGGATGCGCTCGAGCTGCGCTGCTTCGAACCCGGAGCTCTGGTGCGTACCGGTGGTGGTTTCCACCGGGTGGCGGACCCGTTCCGTGATCCGCTGGCAGCGTTCGCGACCCTGCGGGCACCGATCGGCGGCCTCGCGGACAAGTTGCGGATGCTGCGTCTGCGGCGCACCTTGACCGGTTCGGAGGTTCCGGACCTGATGCGTGCCGAGGATGTCTCGACCCGCGAATCACTCGAGTCCTTCGGGTTCTCCACCGGGATGATCGAGGCGTTCTTCGAGCCGCTCGCTGGCGGATTCCTGCTCGATCCGCACCGGGGCTCCTGTGAGGCAGGTCCGCAGCGGTCGGGTGGAGATGGTCGGTGGCGAACATGTTGACGCCGGTGCGGTGGTGGTGGCCACGGAGGGACCCGTGGCGTCCGAGTTGCTGGGACTCGAGCGGGTGGGATCGCGGTCGGTGAGCTGCGTGTGGTTCCGCGCGGACCGTGCGCCGAGCGACAGCGGCGCGATCATCCTCGATGCGGACCGGAGCGGGCCCGCGCTGAACGTGGCGGTGATGTCCAACGTCGCCCCCGAGTACTCACCCGACGGCTCCGCGCTGGTGGTGGCAGCGTGTCCGGATGTCACAGACCCCGAGGTCCACCGGACGGTCCGGTCCCAGTTGCGGGAGTGGTGGGGGGGCCAGGTCGACCGGTGGGACGTGTTGCGCACCGACGTGATCGCGCACGCCCAGCCCGACCAGTCGCCGCCGCTCGCTCCCAAACAGCGGGTGAGCCTCGGCGAGGGGATCTACGTCTGTGGGGACCACCGCGATACCGCATCCATCCAGGGGGCGCTCTACTCGGGCGCCAGGTGCGCGGCAGCGGTCCTCGCGGATTCGCCACGCGCCACCTGAGCGAACTGACCGCTCTGGCACTCACGGGTGTGGTCTCTCAGCGGACAGTTCGCCGGGGTGCGTCTACCAGAACTCCTCGTAGTGGATGTTGCCCGGGTCGTTCCGCTTGTCGAGTTTGAAGCCGCGCTCGACGAGCAGCTCCACGACTCCGGTGGTCGTCGGGTAGACGGGTTCGTCGCCGGATTCGTCGGGTAGCCCGATCATGTCGGGGTTGCCGCACACGTATACCCGCGTGCGGGCGGGGTCCAACTCGATGCCCAGGCCCTCGGGGGTGAAGTCGCTGCGCACGACGTCCTGGATGTAGCGCTTCTCGACATCGGGTTCGCGGGTGGGGATCGGCAGGTAGGTGTAGTTGGGGAACCGCTTCTCGAGTGCACGGTTCTTCTCGACGTAGACGAGATCGGACCAGTGCCTCGCAGTGACCACCGACACGATGGGGCCGCTGTGACCGGTGCGCAACAACTCGACGATCATCGCCAGCTGCGGAGCCTCACCGGTGCCGGTGGACAGGAACACCAACTGCGCGGTCGGGTCGTCGACCGCGGCAGCGGTGTAGCGCCCGGCCATCTTGGCGCCCATGAACAGCCTGTCGCCCACGTCCTTGAGCGCGAGCCGCGGTGTGAGCCCGGGCACGAAGTCGTCTTCGGGGCGCACCAGGATCGCGTAGATCTCGATGTCGTCGAGCCCCTCGCAGCGCGCCAGGTCCTCGATCCCTTCGTGCTCGTGGTAGTCGGTGGTGGTGAACACCGGGCTCGAGATCGAATAGGAGCGCCTCACCAGCTTGGACCACTTGGTGTCGATGTCCTTCTCGACGGCATCGTCGATCCGGGGCTCCCAGTAGCCGAGCCCGAGCGACGCGTACTGCCCCGGGATGAAAGACACCGGGCCATCGTCGGGTCTCACTCCGAAGACCCACACCTCGTCGGTGATCCGATCGAAGTAGCTGATGGTCGCGTTGTAGTAGTTCTGCGCCAGCAGGTCGGCCAGGTCGGGGATCGACTGGCGTGCCTGATCGAAGGTGAGGGAGGTATCGATCGTCTCCGGTAGAGGCATCGCCTGATTCTGGCAGGTGGACCGGTGGGAGCGCGACCCGCCCATCCGGGACCCGGCGTCTGTCGCGATAGCGCGATCGCGTCTGCGTTCGAGCTGTATCGTTGCGCTCCGTGCGTGCCCCCGAGATGAACGCGGCGGTCGACGACGCCTCGGTGAAGGCGGTCGGCCTGGTGAAGCGCTTCGGCGACGTGACGGCTCTCGACGGGCTGGACCTCGACGTTCCCGCCGGCACGGTGCTGGGCCTGCTCGGGCCGAACGGGGCGGGCAAGACCACCGCCGTGTCGATCCTCACCACCTTGCTGCAACCCGATGAGGGCACCGCCCGGGTCGCCGGAGTGGACGTGCTGGGCGATCCCCGCGAGGTGAGACGGCGCATCGGGTTGTCGGGTCAGTACGCCGCGGTCGACGAGGTGCTGAGCGGATACGAGAACCTCGACAT
>CAYVYG010000440.1:0-2798 GCA_964454385.1 uncultured Microthrixaceae bacterium | reverse complement strand
ACCCGGCAAAGGAAGCTGCACGCGCTCGGAGGTTCCGAGCACGCCCAGCTCCTCGCGGATGCTGCGAGGCAGGTAGTCGATCGCCAGGCGGCGGAACAGGTAGTCGATGAGGCTGTTCGCGATCCGCACCTCGGGATCATCGGTCATGCCCGCGGGCTCGAAGCGCATTCCCACGAACGCCCCGACGAAGGACTCGAGGGGTACGCCGTACTGCAGACCGTGGCTCACCGAGATCGCGAAGGCATCCATGATCCCGGCGAGCGTCGACCCCTGCTTCGACACCCGGATGAAAAGCTCACCCGGCCGCCCGTCTGCGTACTCACCGACGGTCACGAACCCCTTGCAGTCCGCGACCCGGAACTCGAACGTGCGCGACGAGCGCGAACGGGGCAGCCGCTCGCGCACCGGGCCCACCGGACCGACTGCGGAGGCCACTGCACCCGCGACCGAGGCCGCGACCGCCGCGCCACCCTGGGCGTCGGGCGCTGCCACGTTCGCGCCGGTCCCCAGGTTGAGGGGCTGGGACACCTTGCAGTTGTCGCGGTACAGCGCCACACACTTGAGCCCACCCCGCCAGGCGTCGATGAGGAGTCGCTCGATCTCCTCGACCGGTGTCGACTCGGGAAGGTTCACCGTCTTGGACATGGCCCCGGAGAAGAAGGGCTGGATGGCGACCATCATCGCCAGGTGGCCGCCATGGGTTATGACGGTGCCCGACTCCACGTCGTCACCGAACGCGCAGGCGAAGACCGGCAGGTGCGACGCACTCAGATGTGGGGCGCCGAGCACCGAATGGTGCTCCGCTATGTGAGCTATGAGATCGGCGATCTGGTTCTCGTCGTAGCCGAGGCGCCGCAGCGCACGGGGAACCGTCTGGTTGACGATCTCGAGGGTCCCGCCCCCGACCAGCTTCTTGTGCTTCACCAGCGCCAGCTCCGGCTCTATGCCGGTGGTGTCCGCGCCCATCATGAACGAGATCGTGCCGGTGGGCGCGGCGACGGTGAGCTCCGCGTTGCGAGCACCGTGCAACACGATGCGTTCGTTCGCGCGCTCCCACAGAGCGACCAGCCACTGGTTCAGGTCGCTCTGGTGCTCCACCGCGTCGACGGCTCTCGCTGCGTCGAGGTGCTTCGCGTAGACGCGGTGCCAGCCCTGGGAGTCCCCCTCGTACAGCGGCGCCGGTTCGATCGCCTCCGCGAGCTCGGTGGAACGAACAGCGGCCGCGCCGGTCAGGATACCCGTCACCACCGCCGCCCAGGCGCGTCCGTCGTCGGAGTCGTAGGCGAGTCCTTGCGCCATCAACGCAGCACCGAGGTTGGTGTAGCCGAGACCGATGTCGCGCGCGGTGTGGGACTGACGGGCGATCTCAGCGGTCGGGTAGTCGGACCCGCCCACGAGGATGTCCTGTGCGGTCACCAGCACCCGACAGGAGTGCACGAACCCCTCGACGTCGAAGGTGCCGTCCTCGTCCAGGTACGACAACAGGTTGATCGATGCCAGGTTGCAGGCGCTGTTGTTCAGTCGCAGGTGCTCCGAACACGGGTTGCTCGCCTCTATGCGTCCTGCGTTCGGCGTGGTGTTCCAATCGTTGATGGTGGTGTCGAACTGCACTCCGGGATCCGCGCACTCCCACGCCGCCGCGGCGATCTGGTTCAACACCGAACGGGCCGGCACAGAACGGACCACCTCTCCGGTGGTACGAGCTGTGAGGTCCCAGTCGGCATCAGCGATCACGGCCTCCATGAAGTCGTCGGTGAGCCGGACCGAGTTGTTCGCGTTCTGGTACTGCACCGAGAAGGAATCCCTACCGTCGAGATCCATGTCGAAACCCGCTTCCGCGAGCACATGGGCCTTGCGTTCCTCGACCGCCTTGCACCAGATGAACTCCTCCACATCGGGATGGTCGACGTCCAGGATGACCATCTTCGCCGCCCGGCGGGTGGTCCCGCCCGACTTGATGGTGCCAGCCGATGCGTCAGCTCCCCTCATGAAGCTCACCGGTCCCGAGGGCGCACCCCCGTTGCCTAGCTGCTCCGCGGAGGATCGGATGCGGGAGAGGTTCGTGCCCGCTCCGGACCCTCCCTTGAAGATCACTCCCTCCTCGGTGTACCAGTTCAGGATCGAGGAGAGCTCGTCGTCCACCTCCAGGATGAAGCAGGCTGCGGCCTGCTGGGCCACTCCGGGAACCCCGATGTTGAACCAGACCGGGGAGTTGAACGAAGCCCGCTGGTTGACCAGCAGGTACCGGAGCTCCTCGGAGAAGGTCTCGGCCTCGGCGGCATCCGCGAAGTGGCCGCTGGCGGTTCCCCAACCGGTGATCGTGTCGACGACCCGGTCGATTATCTGCTTGAGCGACCGTTCACGTCGATCACTGCCCAACGGGCCACGGAAGTACTTCTGGGTCACGATGTTCGAGGCGGTGACCGACCACGACACAGGGAACTCGACGCCGGTCTGCTCGAACGCGACGGTCCCGTCGCGGTGATCGACCAGCCGCGCGTCCCGCAGACCCCACTCGAGCTCGTCGTAGCAGGAGGTCCCCGGTTCGGTGAAGTGCCGACCGAGGCTTGCGACGCGCGCGGAATCGATGGTGCTCATCTCGAGGATCTCCTTGAAGCAGGGGTGGTGTCGCCCGGTGTTCGACGGTAGACGCAGGCGACCGGGCGGGAGTCGACTGTTCGGGCGCCAGGATGCCCGATCGGGTACCCAACCCCCAGGCGGCGCAGGTCCCACGAACCGGGACCAGCGCCTGCCACCGTTCCAACCGCCTGCGTCAGACCGTCGTCTTCCGACGGTAG
>CAYVYG010000439.1:0-2813 GCA_964454385.1 uncultured Microthrixaceae bacterium | reverse complement strand
GAACGCGGCGGCAAGGCCGGCCTCTTCGGCGGCGCAGGCGTCGGCAAGACGGTTCTCATAATGGAGTTGATCAACAACGTGGCCGGCGCCCACGAGGGCACCAGCGTGTTCTGTGGCATCGGGGAGCGGAACCGGGAAGCCGAGGAGCTCCACCGGGAGCTCACCGAGAGCGGAGTGCTGGAGCAGTCCGTTCTCGTGTTCGGCCAGATGGACGAACAACCCGGTGCGCGCCTGCGGGTGGGTCACACCGCGTTGACGATCGCGGAGTACTTCCGCGACGACTGCCAACAGGACGTGTTGTTGTTGATCGACAACATCTTCCGCTTCGTGCAGGCCGGCACCGAGGTCTCGGCCCTGCTCGGTCAGATCCCGTCGCGGCTCGGCTACCAACCCGACCTGGCGAGCATGCTGGCTGCTCTGGAGGAACGGATCGCGACCACCGACAGCGGTGCGATCACCTCGGTGCAGGCCGTGTACGTGCCGGCCGATGATTTCACCGATCCGTCCGCGGTGCACGTGTTCGGCCACCTCTCCGCGTCGATCGTGTTGTCCAGGGACCGGGCGTCCCAGGGCCTCTACCCGGCGATCGACCCACTGCAGTCGAGCTCCAAGCTGCTCACACCCAACGTGGTCGGTGAGCGGCACTACTCGGTGGCGCGAGGTGTCCGGGAGACACTCGCGGCATACGACGACCTCTCCGACGTGATAGCGATGCTGGGTGTCGAAGAGCTCTCCAAAGAGGACCAGCGGGTCGTCGCCCGTGCCCGCCGTCTGGAACGCTTCCTCACCCAGCCCTTCTTCGTCACCGAGCAGTTCACCGACCAATCGGGACGCAGGGTCGACCTCGACGACGCCCTCGAGGGTTGCGAACGGATCCTCGCGGACGATCTGTCCGATCGCAGCGAGGGCGACTTCTACATGATCGGTTCGCTCGACGATCTCGCTTCCGGCCGGGGATCATGACCGGTCCCGCGTCCATGCGCTTGCGTGTGATCACCCCAGGGCACGTGGCGCTCGAGACCGAGGTCGACAAGGTCTCCGCCGAGGCGTCCAACGGCGCGTTCACCCTCCTGCCGCGCCACATCGACTTCGTCGCTCCGCTGGTCCAGGGACTGCTCACCTACAGCCACGACGGTGAAGACACCGTCGTGGCACTCGATGGCGGTCTGCTCGTCAAGCGCGGCGCCCGGGTCGATGTCGTGACCGCGGAGGCGTTCATCAGCGAGGACCTGCGATCACTCGGGCGCGAGCTCGACACGGTGTTCGGCGACCTCGACGAAGGTGAGCGGTCCGCCCGGCGCGCTCTCGCGGACCTGGAGACCGACATCACCCGCCGGCTGTTGGAACTGGATGACGATGCCGTCTTCTGAGGAGCACAGCCCTGCTGAGGCGCACAGACCGTCTGGGGAGCACGGCGGTGGAGAAGGCGAGGCGACTCTGAGCAGCTCAGAGCTCGACCGCGAGCACGCGGAGACGCTGCGCAGTACCGTCTCCTCCAAGTCCGATCGCAGGATCCGTGCCCGTGAACGTCCCGACGAGAGCATCTGGGCGTTCCTGGGGACCTTCGGCATCGTCGGGTGGACCGTCGCGGTTCCCGCCCTCGCAGGGCTCGCGTTCGGGGCGTTCCTCGACCGCACCACCGACAGCGAACGGAGCTTCACCATCACCTTCCTCGTCCTGGGCGTCACTGTGGGTTGTGTCAGCGCGTGGTACTGGATCAGGCGTGAGAGCAGCCGGGACCGGCGATGACCGGCTCGGAGGTGCTCGCACTCGTCCTCGGCGCACTCGGCGGGTTCGCGCTCGGTCTCGGCTACTTCGCTTCGCTGGCTGTCACCGCACGGCGTCTCGCGCGCACGTCCCGCCCGGGCGGGCTGATGATCGCGAGCCTCATGGTGAGGATGGCACTGCTCGCGCTCGGGTTCGTGGTCCTCGCGAAGCTGTCGGCCTGGTCGCTGCTCGCAGCGGTGCCCGGCGTGATCGCGGCCCGCGTGGTGCTGGTGCGCCGGTTCGGTCCGCGGTCGGCACCGGTGACACCGGCTGGTGGTGGTGGCGTTGCCACCGGTGGGACCGCGGTGGCGGATCGAAGGGAGCCGGACCGTGGATGAGAGCCACATCAGTCCCGACGCGGAGGAGTTCTGGAGCAACGGGTTCGTCAACGTGAACCTCACCCTCGTGACCACCTGGGCGGTCATGGCGCTGCTCATCATCGGTTCCTGGTTGATCACCCGCCGACTGTCCTCGGGACCGGAGATGTCGCGATGGCAGAACGCGGTGGAGGTGACCGTCAACGGGATACGCAACCAGATCCGCGAGATCAGCGGTCAGGACCCCGGGCGCTACCTCGCGTTCGTGGGCACGTTGTTCCTGTTCATACTCGTGTCGAACCTGTTGACGATCCTGCCGGGGTACGTGCCACCCACCGCGTCGCTGTCGACCACCGCGGCGCTGGCCATCGCGGTCTTCGTCGCGGTGCCGGCGTTCGGTATCGCCCAACGTGGCGTGCGGTCCTATCTGCGCAGCTACCTGCGTCCCAGCGCCTTCATGTTGCCGTTCAACATCCTCTCGGAGCTGTCGCGCACCCTTGCGCTGGCTGTTCGCCTGTTCGGCAACGTGATGAGCTTCGCGAAGATCGTGGCGATCCTGTTGGCGATCGCTCCGTTGATCTTCCCTGCGGTGCTCAACGCCCTGGGGCTGCTCACCGGTGTGGTGCAGGCCTACATATTCGCGGTGCTGGCCACCGTCTACATCTCCGCCAACGCCCGCATAGAAGGAAATGAGGGTGCGACGGAACAGATCGACAGCTCCTTGAAGAC
>CAYVYG010000438.1:0-2823 GCA_964454385.1 uncultured Microthrixaceae bacterium | reverse complement strand
GGGATCCTCGGCAGCCAGGAAGCCTTCGAGAGCGATCCGTGCTTCGCCGCGAAGGCCTTCGACATCAACACCACGGGTCTGGTCACAGCCTGTCTGGTGGTCGCAGAACGCATGAAGCGCCAGGGCCACGGCGCGATCGTGTTGATGTCGTCGGTGGCCGGCGTGCGCGCACGCAAGGACAACTACGTCTACGGCGCCACCAAGGCCGCACTCGACGCGTTCGGTCAAGGACTCGGCGATGCGCTGGTGGAACACGGGATCCGTGTGATGGTGGTGCGTCCGGGCTTCGTGCACACCAAGATGACCGAGGGCATGGACGCGGCACCGTTCTCGACCACACCCGAGAAGGTCGCGGCGGCGATCACCGACGGGCTCACCAAGGGCTCCGAGACCGTCTGGGTCCCCGGGTTCCTCGGGTACCTCTTCTTCGTGTTCCGCAACCTGCCGCGGCGCCTGTGGCGGAAGGTGTCCGACCGATGAGCGAAGGGGCGTCGATGACGCTCGCGGTCACCGGTTTCACGCGCCTGGTCGGGCGCGTGCTGGTCGACTCGCTGCGCGACGACGGCCACCATGTGCTGCCGGTGGTGAGGCCCACCAGCGCCAACACCGTCGGTCAGACGATCCGCTGGGATCCCGACACCGGTCACATCGAAGCCGAGCCGTTCGAGGGTCTCGACGCGGTGGTGCACCTCGCTGGTGAGGGGATCGGCGACAAGCGCTGGACCGATGACCAGAAGCGACGCATCCTGGACTCCCGCGTGCAGGGCACGACGCTGTTGTGTGAAGCGCTCGCCGGGCTGTCCCAACCGCCGCCGCTGTTGCTGTCGGGCTCCGCTGTCGGCTACTACGGTGACACCGGCGATCATCCGACCGAGGAGGACGGTGCCGCAGGATCGGACTTCCCGGCAAGGGTGTGCCTGGCCTGGGAGGCGGCCACCGAGCAGGCGAGCCGGGTGGGCATCACGGTCACCCACCTGCGAACCGGGATCGTGCTCTCGCCAAAGGGTGGGGCCCTCGCGCGCCAACTGATCCCTTTCCGCCTGGGCCTGGGCGGCAGGGTGGGCAGCGGCAGGCAGTACATGAGCTGGATCCACATAGACGACGAGGTGGGTGCGATCAAGCACCTGCTGAGCACCCGCCACGACGGCCCGGTGAACCTCACAGCACCCGAACCGGTCACCAACGCCCGCTTCACCAAGGAGCTCGGTTCGGTGCTGGGCCGCCCGACGACGGTCATCCCGATGATCGGCCCGCGACTGCTGTTGGGCCGTGAGCTGGCCGACTCACTGCTGTTGACGAGCCAACGAGTGCTGCCCGGGGTGCTGAGCGAATCGGGCTTCGAGTTCGCCCACCCCGAGCTGCGAGGCGCGCTCGAGGACCTCCTGGGCTGAACCGGCCGAACTGGGCTGAACCGGGCGAACTGGGCTGAACCGGGCTGAACCGGGCGAACTGGGCTGAACCGGGCGACCTGGGCTCAGCGAAAACCCGCCATGGGACCGTAGGGCTCGGCGCCCGGCGGGCACGAAGCGGGCTTGCCCAGCCAGTAGGCGTGGTCGGCGAGAGCCAGCAGATCGAGGTCCCCGGAGCTGTTCCCGTACGCCCACAGCTCGAGACCCTCCAGCGGACCCTCTGTTGGGGCCCCCAACCAGCGTCGCAGACGGACCGCCTTCTCGGCGGCCCGCACGTTGGGTCCGACCATCGTGCCGCTCACCACACCATCGGACACCTCGAGCTCCACCGCGATCACGTCGGTCATCCCCAGGTAGCGTGCGATGGGCCGCAGGTAGTTGGCGAGCGACGCCGAGACGAACAGCGTCTCGTGGCCCGCCGCGACGTGCCTGCGTATCTCGTCGACCATCTCCGGACGTAGTGCCCCGTCGATCAACCTGGTCGCATACACGCCCGCGGCACGATCCAGGTCCCTCGCATCCCGGCCGGTGAGGAGGCGGCGGATCATGTGCTCCTTGACCGCGTCCCGATCACGTGCGGCGAACCTGCGGCGCACCAGCGCGTCCCAACCGGTTCCGATCGATCCGACCGCGGATCGGTTGGCACCGGCGAAGCGCGTCACGAACGGGACCAGGGTGTCACGACGCGAGACGGTCCCATCGAAGTCGAACGCCGCGACCTTGCGCACCCGTGGGCGCGCATCGGCGGTGCGGTCCGGGAGTGCATCCGAGGCTTGGTCCGCCATGTGGGAGATCCTTGTACGTCGGGATCGATCGAGGCGAACCATCACCCGCGGTTCGGGCGGGCGCCGTGTGTGACCGATGGCCAGGCGCCACCGCGGATCCACGCTAAAGCCGAACCTCCCACCGTGCCGATCACCCCACGGTGACACAGATCGAATCGCCTTCGGCGCGGAAGCGGCCCAGCTATGCGCTCCCGGCTGGAGCACGAAGCGCTGCTTCACGAAGCGCCGGTTCACGAAGCGCCTGGCCGGGCGGACCTGCCATCAGGGTCCTGTTGCTCCCGGTGCTGATCCTCTCCCTGGTGGCCATGGCCTGCGCGCCTGCACCGTCAACCGACATCCGCAGGCCGGCACCCAGAGGGGCCGCGGACCGCAGCATCGTGTTCCCGGTCGCCCGCGAGGTGGCGTTCCGGGACAACTTCGGCGATCCCCGTGGTGGCGGCACCAGGAGCCATGCCGGTCAGGATCTCATGGCACCCAAGATGACCCCACTGGTCGCCACCGTGGACGGGCGCATCAAGTGGCTTCGCTGGAGCAACTCCGCCAACGCGGGCAACATGTTGGCTCTCACCGACGACGACGGCTGGGAGTACTGGTACATCCACATCAACAACGACACGCCGGGCACCGAT
>CAYVYG010000437.1:0-2855 GCA_964454385.1 uncultured Microthrixaceae bacterium | reverse complement strand
CACGACGAAGCCGTTCGCACCCATCAGGACGCGAGCGTCGCAATGGGACAGCTCGAATCCTCGGCCGACGTGCCCACGGCCGCACTTGCGGTCGAGTCGGTCCGAAGCGAGCTGAATGCCGCGATCGAGCAGTGGATGGTCGCCACGCTCGTGCACCGGGCCATCGGCGACACCCTGAGGCGCTTCGAGACCGAACGCCAACCCGAGGTGGTGCGTCGTGCAGCGGAGTCGTTCAGCCGCGTCACCGCCGGGCGCTACACGGCGGTCATCCCCGAGGAGGGTTCACTCGAGGTGTTGACCTGCGACGGCAGGCGCCTCGATGCATCCGCTCTCAGCCGCGGCACGACAGAACAGCTCTACCTGTGCATGCGCTTCGGGCTGGCGCTCTCCCACGCCGAGCACACCCCGCTCCCGGTGATCCTCGACGACGTCCTGGTGAACGCGGACCCGCAGCGCCGCAAGGGGCTCGCGACGGAGCTCCACAAAGTGGCCGAGCGCCTCCAGGTGCTGCTGTTCACCTGCCACCCCGCAACCGCTGAGCTCCTGTGTGCCCGAGGGAGACCGACAACCTTGATCGAGATGAACCCGGACCCGAGATGAGCCCGCCAGGTGAGTGACCGCGGACGGCCCAACGCGAGCACCACTGCGGTAGCTGATCAGTGACCAGCCGAACAGCCGTCCGGCCATCGACATCGTTGCCAAGCGAACAACTACTGTGCGGCCGTGGACCGCTTGAGCACCTTGGACGCCGAGTTCCTCCACCTCGAGGACACGAACTCCCACATGCACATCGCGGGTGTGTGCACCTTCGCGGACCCGGCGCCGACCCTCGCTGAGCTCGAGTGGCTGATCGCGTCGAAGCTGCACACGATCCCCCGTTACCGCCAACGCGTGCGCACGGTGCCTCTGGAGCTCGGTAGGCCGGTGTGGGTGGACGATCCGCACTTCAACCTCTCCTACCACGTGCGCCACACTGCGCTGCCCGCGCCCGGCGACGACGCGGCACTGCGCCGGTTGATGGGCAGGCTGATGTCCCAACCGCTCGATCGTGAGCGACCCCTGTGGGAGACCTGGCTCACCGAGGGCCTCGAGGGTGACCGCTGGGCGTTGATCTTCAAGATCCACCACTGCATGGTGGACGGGATCTCGGGGGTCGGACTGCTCGAGATGCTCCTCGACATCACCCCGGAGGTCGACCTCGCCGAACCGAAGCCCTGGGAACCCGCACCGGAACCGCCGGGCGCAGCGATGGTGCTGGATGCCTGGTCCGGAGCGATCGGTGACGCCGGCCGCTGGGCTGCACGCAGCGCCTCGGCTGTTCGCGAACCCGCGGCGGCTCTGCGGCGCGCAGGTGACCTCGCGAGCGGCGCATACCGCTTCCTGCGCCGGTTGGCGTTCACCCCGCCGACCTCGATCGAGGGTCCGGTCGGCCCGCACCGCGTGTGGTGCCACGCCTCCGCCGACCTCGCCGAGGTCAAGCGCATCGGCAAGGCGACCGGTACCACCGTCAACGACGTGGTCATGGCCGCGATCACCCACGGCTACCGCTGCCTGCTCACCCACCGCGGCGACGACGTGACCGAGGCAACCCTGCGTTCGCTGGTGCCGGTGTCGGTTCGCGGCCCCGACGCCGACGGTGTGCCCGACAACCGCGTGTCCGCTCTGTTGTTGGACATGCCGGTGTCGATAACCGATCCGCTCGAGCGCCTCGAAGCGGTGCACGAGGCGATGATCGAGCTCAAGGGCTCCCACATGGCCGACGCCGGCGAGTTGGTGACCGACATATCCGACCTCGCTCCCCCTGCGGTCGTCGGTGCGATCAGCCGTCTGGGGCTGCGCGCCCAGCACCTCGCCACCCAGCGCTCGATCAACACCGTCACCACCAACGTCCCGGGCCCCCAGTTCCCGCTGTACTGCCTGGGCCGCGAGATGCTCGAGTACCTGCCGTTCGTGCCGATCAGCTACGGCTTGAAGGTCGGCACCGCGATCCTGTCCTACAACGGGTCTCTCGCGTTCGGCATCACCGGCGACTGGGACAGCGCCCCGGACATCGACGTGTTGGCGGACGGGATCACCACCGGTATCGAGCAGCTCTCGGCCGCCGTCTGAGGCCGGTCGGCGGGACCGGCTCGGCTGGGTCGACGGCCGCCGAGAGCAGGTTTCAGGCCTCGATGCCCACGGTGAGCGCGGACTCAGCTTCGATCGCCTCGTTGCGACGCTCGTCCTGGAGCCGGCGGGCCACCGCCTTGCCGGGCAGGAACTGCGCGGCCACCAGCGCGACCACCAACACCCCGAACGCGACCATGAACACCGTGTTGAACGGTTCGATCGCCTCGGCTGGCGGTATCGAGACCGGGTCGCCCGCGGGGCGGACCGAGGCGTAGATCGACACGAGCACCGCCGTGCCGATCGCGGCCGACATCTGCCGCGACACCGATGACAGGCCCGTGGCCTGTGAGACCTGGCGGGTCTCCACCGCGTTGAGCGCGACGATGTTGGGCGCCATCATCGCGAGCCCCGAACCCAGTCCACCCAAGAACAGGACCGCGGCTATGTACCGCAGGGAGGTCCCGGGCCCGAGGTGAGCAAGCGGCCAGAACGAAGCGGTCAGCAGCGCAACCCCGATCGTCACCGGTATGCGTGCGCCCACCTTGTCGGCGAGGCGACCACCCAGTGGCATCATCATCGCGATGCCGAGCGCGGACGGGAGCATCACGAGCCCGATGGTGAGCTCGGCGACGCCGCGGGCAGTGCCGAGCTGCAGCGGGATGTAGACGAGCCGGCTGTACTGGGCGATCGCCAACAGCCCGAGTGAGACCATGCCGGTGGCGAACACCGGGTTGGCGAGGATGCGG
>CAYVYG010000436.1:0-2880 GCA_964454385.1 uncultured Microthrixaceae bacterium | reverse complement strand
CTCATCGACGAGGTCCGCGAGGGTGAGCGCCTGGGCTTCGGCACGGTGTTCGTCTCCGAGCGCTACAACAAGAAGGAGGCCTTCACCCTCTCGGGCGCCGTCGGCGCGGTCAGCGAGCGCCTCACGATCGCCACGGCCGCGACGAGCACCGAGACCGCCGGAACCATGCCGTTGACCCCAAACGCGGCCACGACACAACCGGCAACCAGCACCACTCCGGGACCCAGCCGGCGCATCGTGGCGCTCACCCGCTCGGCCATGGGCCCGTCCGAACCCAACGGACGCAGGTCGGCCGCGGGGGCGATCTCCTCGAGTTCTTCGATTATGGGGTGGGTCCTCATGGAGGTCACCTTGCGCCACCCATCCGGTGAGCGGCAGTGGCCAATGTCCTAGACCGCTATAGGCTTTGCCTATGGCTGTATCCGGGCCGACCGGGCCGACCGGAGGGAATGGGCCGACCGGACCGACCGGGCGCCACGGTCCACTGCCACCGACGTTCCCCGATCTGGTGTCGCTCGACCTGTTCGCCTCGACGGTGCGCCTCGGCAGCATCTCGGCCGCTGCGACCTCCCACGGCATGAGCCAACCCTCGGTGAGCGCCCGGATCCGCGATCTCGAGCGACGCCTCGGCATGGAGCTGCTCGCGCGGTCTGCCGCTGGTTCGCAGCCGACCGCGAACGGAGCCGTGGTCGCCGAATGGACCGAGGCGCTGCTCGCATCTGCGGCCGAGCTTGCGTCGGCGGTCGACGCGCTTCGTGGCCGCGAACAGGCATCGTTGCGGATCGCCGCGAGCTACACGATCGCCGAATTCCTGTTGCCCGGATGGGTCACCCGGTGGCGTGCCCACCATGGCGACCGAGCAGTGGAGCTGTCGGTCTTGAACTCCGCTTCGGTGCTCGATTCGGTCAGTGCTCGATCCACCGAGATCGGTTTCGTGGAGTCCCCCGGACCGCTGACAGGCTTGCGATCGCGCCAGGTCGGCGGTGACGAGCTCGTCGTCGTGGTTGCTCCCGATCACCCGTGGGCGCGCCGCCGCACACCGCTTACAGCCGTGATGTTGGTGCGGACCCCCTTCGTGGTGCGAGAGAAGGGATCAGGAACCCGTGAGGCGTTCGCCTCTGCACTGACAGCCACAGGGCTCAGCGAACCGCCGGCACTCGCGGAGCTCGGCTCGACCGCCGCGGTGCGCGAGAGTGCGGCCGCCGGTCTGGGTCCGGCTGTGCTGAGCGAGCTCGCGGTACGCTCGGAGCTAGCGTCCGGACGGCTCGTCACCGTCGCGGTCGACGGAGTGGACCTGACCAGACGCTTCCACGCGGTGTGGAGCGGACCTGCCAAGCCGCCGGCCGCGGTCCGGGAGCTCGTGGCGGTCGCGGTGAAGGGTGATCCGAAGACGGGTTGACCGGCTTGGCTGGACGATGGTCCTGCAACCTGGTTGAGCCCGGGTTGATCAGCCCCTGCGCGCCAAGCGGCGGAGGAAGCGTGCCGCTTCGGGCGATGCATCGGCGCCATAGACAGAAGTGAACAGACCCAGGTGGCCGCGCTCGCACCGCAGGGCCACCAGGATGCCGGCATCGCCGGGATCCGACGACCCCTCGAAACGCACGATCTCGTCGATGACGACCTCGTCGGGATCGCAGGGCCCGTCACATCCGCTGCAACGGAGACGTCCATCGGCAAGGGCCTCGAAGTCCGCGCCGTACCCGGCTTCGCGCAGACGATGAACCGCCTCGGTCATGCTTTCCATGTCCATGGTCGGCCCATACTCGCACACCTGCTGGCGCGCCGGTGATCAGAACCGAGATGAGATCATCCAGAACGGCGCGAGCGCTGTCCGGTGGGATCACGGCTGAGATGAGCGAGCGTGAAGACACTGCCGGCTCCGGGATCGTCACCAAGGATGCGCCCGGGTCCCTGACCGAGGTGAGCTACACCTCACCCGCGGCGCTCGCCGAACGCCACCACCTCGCGCATCCGATTCCCGACGAACCCCCATCGGGTTTCGAAGCCGGTTGGGCCGAACTGAGACGTCACACAAACCCCGGATACGTTTCCGCTCCACGCGCGATGATTCCGCGTCGCATGATCGGTCTGTGTTCCTGACACCCGACATCCGACAGGAGGAACACATGTCCATCCACCCGTACATGTTCTTCACCAACACCGCGCGGGAGGCGATGACCCGCTACCAACAGATCCTCGGCGGAGACCTCGACATCATGTCCTTCGATGAACTGCCCGAGGGTGAACACCCACCTTTCGACGCACCGGCCGACATGGTCGTGCACGCGGCGTTGAGCTTCGGTGACGGTGACCTGCTGCTGGCATCTGATGACCCGACCGGCGACGGCTCGGGGGTCAAGGGCGCAGCGATCAACCTCACCCTGGCCGGCCGGGACGACGCCCGTCGCATCTTCGAGGCGTTCGCCGAGGGTGGCCAGGTCGGCAGGGCACTCGGTGAGACGTTCTGGTCTCCGCTGTTCGGAACGTGTGTGGACCGTTTCGGGGTCACCTGAATGGTCAACGTCGAACCCGACGGCGAGGGCGACCGGTGAGCCCCCTCCCGTGCGACACCGTGCACCGATGAACCGAGCATCGACGAACCCCGCATCGATGAGGATCGACGAGGTCGATGACCTGTGCCGCCTCGCCGCGGCAGCCAGGCACATCGACTGCCGGATCCACCTCAGCGGCGCAGGTGCGGGACTGCGCGAGCTGATCGACCTCGCCGGGGTGGGCGACGTCCTCGTCGAGTGTCCCGCAGAGTCGCAGCACTCGACATCGAGCACGTCGACAACACCAACGGAACCACAGGACCGCTCGAGCGAGGGATGGTTACGATGACCGCAGTGACGTCGCCAACGAGAGACCCGGTACTCGATG
>CAYVYG010000435.1:0-2881 GCA_964454385.1 uncultured Microthrixaceae bacterium | reverse complement strand
GGCGGGCCCTCAGTGGCCGATGGCGGTGACGAGTGCGTCGAGTGCAGCGCGATCGCCGAATAGCACCGCTTCCGATGACGACCCTGCATCGGGGACCTGCGAGCGCCTGTTCATGATCAGCATCAGCTGCTCCACAGGTCCCCTCACCGCAGCGTCGCCCTTGGCGTGACCGTGGCTGTGGGTCACCGTGCCGTCGGCCATCGTCACCAACCACTCTCCCCGCTGACCCAGGAGGCTCTGCGCGTCGTCCGCAGCCGTCTCGGCATCACCGGCATCCACCGAGGCGATGGTGTCGGTGGCGTGGAGGTGGACCGTGGCGTCGTTCACGGGCGGTGTCGCGTCGGGCCAGGTGAGCCGGGACGCTGCGTTGTCGAGCAGTTCGCAGATCCCATCCGCGGCCACCACCGCATCGATGCTCCACTGCTCCCCGAGCGCAAGTGCCGCGTCCGCGTCGTGCACCACGGTCTCGTGCAGCATCCTGCGGACCCACCAACGGGCGTGCTGGTCGGGTCCCCATGACCACACCGCTTCCTCCGGCTCGGTGCCGGTGACCGCGGTCATCAGCTCGCGGGCGCCCTCGGCGAGCCACGGCCCCCACTGGCCGTCGTCGGGGGCGCCCATGTCGATGCTGCGGCGGCTGACCCGCTCGGTGGCCCGCCGCTTCAGGATCGCGGTCGCCCACCGGTGGACGGTCCCGAGGTGGGAGAACAGGTCTGACGCGATCCAGTCGGGACAGCTCGGGATGTGGAGGTCAGGCGGTGTTCGCTCGGCGAGCCCGACGCATCGGTCGAGCTCGGCACGCAGCCACGAGACGGTGTCCGCGTGGTCGAGCATGTGCGGTGGTTCGGTCATTGACCGATCCTGCCACGCGACCCCGCGGTGAGTCAGTGGATGATGGCGGCCATCAGCGCGAAGTGGCACGCGCCGGCGGCGATCGTCATACCGTGCCACACCTCGTGGTATCCGAAGGTTCGGGGGGCGATGTCGGGCCACCGTCTCCACAAACCGATCGCGCCGACGGTGTAGATGACACCACCGGCCGCCAGGAGGGCCACCTGTCCGGCGCTCAGCGAGGTGACGATCGCGGGCAGTGCGATCACCGCCGCCCACCCGATCACGATGTAGAGCCACGAACCCCCCGCAGCTCCTCTGCCCGAGACCTTGAGCATCTTGATCGTGATGCCGGCGAGCGCGGTCACCCACACGACCACCAGCAGCGGTATGCCCCATTGTGGTGGAAGAGCTACGAGGCACAGCGGCGTGTAGGAGCCCGCGATCAGCACGAAGATCATCGAGTGGTCCGCGCGACGGAACCACTTGACCGCCGTCTCGGTGTGAGCGAGGCGGTGGTAGGAGGCGCTCACGGTGAACAGGGCGACCAGGCTCGCCGCGTAGATGCCCACCGCGATGCGGCGCTCGGCACCGTGGGCCGCGAGCACCAGGGCGATGCCCGCAGGTACGGCGACGATCGCTGCGATCAGGTGCAACCGGCCTCGCCAGAAGGGCCGGTCCCCGTAGGCGTCGATCGCCTCGAGGGTCTCGGTTATGCCGGCGTTCCAGGTTCTGCGCATGGTCATGACCCCCTCCGGGTCATCGGTTCTCCGCGAACCGAGCTTCGCCCCGCTTCGACTCTACAGGCCGTGCGGAGCATCCGACAGTGGGCAATCTCCCCGACAGGCGAGGCGCTCGACGGGGACGGAGGTCGGTTCATCCCGCCGCCGGGAGGTCGCGCTCGGTCTGTCGTGAGCCGTCGGTGAGCCACTCCGGGCGGGGGCGCTTCAGGTCCCACACCACGCCGATCTTCTCGAGCGCGCACAGGATCCAGTAGCTGGCATCCACCTCCCACCAGTACAGGCCCTGGCGGGCCAGGTGCGCGTAGCGGTGGTGGTTGTTGTGCCATCCCTCACCCATCGTGATCACCGCCAGCGCGAAGTTGTTGCGCGAGGTGTCGGTAGTCTCGAAGCGTCTCGTGCCCCAGAGGTGGGCGAGGGAGTTGATGAGGAAGGTGGAGTGCCACAACAGCACCGTGGAACCGACGAACCCGAAGATCAGCCCCGACCAGCCGCCTATCACGAACGACACGAGTGCGAAGGTCCACGGTGCGACCCAGTCGTGGCGGTCGATCCAGCGGATCTCCGCGACGTCCGCGTACTCCTTCATGGTTCCCTCAGGCACCGGAGAGGTCTCGTCGCTGAGTATCCAGCCGACGTGGCTCCACCAGAAGCCCTTGCGAGGGGTGTGGGGGTCGGTCTCGGTGTCGGAGAAGCGGTGGTGCATGCGGTGGTGCCCCGCCCACCACAGCGGTCCCTTCTGCGCTGACGCGCATCCCCCGAACGCGAGGATCGCCTGGAAGGCCCGGCTGGTCTTGTAGGCACGGTGCGAGAAGTAGCGGTGGTATCCGGCGGTGATGAAGAACATCCGGCCCCAGTACATGGCCACGAAGATCCACACTGCGGTCCAGGTGATGCCGGTGAACACAGCGAGGAGTGGCACCAGGTGCACCAGGAAGAACGGGATCGAGGTCCGCGGGTTGATCCGCGGGTGTCCGAGGCGCTTCGAACCTCCTCGCGGGGGACGCGACGGACGTCCCGATGACCGGCCGTGATCGTCGTCTGGAGCCGCTCGGTGAGCCGGGTGCGACGTGTCGGAGCTGCCGGCTGCGACGACGGCACCGTTGAGGGGGGTCTGGATCGTGATGGCGCACCTGCTTGGTCGGCCCGTCGATGACATCGGCGGGGCGGTGCGCGACAACCTATTCGCCGTGGAGTGCTGACACAATTCACTGACATGAAAAGCACGGGTGATGCCGGCACCGCTTGGTCCTGCAGCGCTCGGTTCTCGTAGTGTGTGGTCAACCGTGGTGGCGAGCGCGGAGCCGGCC
>CAYVYG010000434.1:0-2882 GCA_964454385.1 uncultured Microthrixaceae bacterium | reverse complement strand
CGATCCCGACCGCATCGCGTGCGGCCTCGATCGCGGGTGACCACGGGCCGTAGGTCTGGGTGTGATCCGTGTCGGGCGGTCCCGGTCGCACGGAGCCGCCGAGATCCGCCACCAACCCCCGCCAGCGCATGGTGAGAAGCTCGATGCTGGCGCCGACCCGTCGCGTGACCGGGGCGGGTTGCCCCTCTGGTTCGCGGATCAGTTCCCAGTGCAGGGGCAGGACCTTCGCTCCCGGTGTCACGCCCAGGGCCTCGACCTCCAGCGGGTGCACCGCCTCGCCGACGGTGATGCTCACCTCGGTGAGCCCGGCGTCGAGCCACCGCGAGAGCCCGTCGCCGGGGTGCAGGTCACCGCTCAGGAGTCGTTCTGCGTAGTCGTTCAACATGAGGCAGATGTCCGATGGCGAGAGCTTGAAGTCGGCTCCGGGATCGCTGCCGTGGGTGGGACGTGCCCACAGGTGCAACTCCGGGTGCGCGAGCTGCGCGAGCCCGACGGTGTAGCCGAAGTCGTGCCCGGTGCCGTCGGGGTCGAACACACAGGTCACACTCCATTCGCGTTCGGTGTGCCCACCATTGGAAACCGGTGCGGGCTGCTCGCGGTCACCGATGCGGCCGCGCTGGAGGCTCCGGTGAGGGCCCTGGTCGCGCTGCGCCCTCCGGTGGGCGCGGTTTGGTCGTTGGCTGTTGGACATGTTCCTCTCCTCTGTATCTCCCGGTTGCACTCTGTCTCCCGGTTGCGTGCCAGCGTCATCGGCTCGTCGTGTGCCGGGTCGTGTGCATCGAACACCACGGGTGGGACATCCGCGGTGGTCTGCGCCGCGCGACCGAAAGTAGTTAGACAATCGAACTAACCTGCCGCGACAATGAGATCCGTGAGCTCCCAGTCACCCGAGCCGAACGGCGATGGAGGCGAGGTGTCCCAGGTCGATCCCTCCCCTGACCGCTACCGGTGGGTGGCGATGGGCGTCCTGCTCTTCGGGACGTTCATGGTGGTTCTCGACACGACGGTGGTGAACCTCGGTCTTCCATCGATGGTGCGCGACTTCAACTCACCCGATGGTGTCGAGTGGGTCGTGACCGCGTACCTGGCATCGGTCGGGGTGGCCCAGATGAGCAGCGGCTGGGTGGCCGACCGCTTCGGACGCAAGAACGCGTTCATCGCCGCGCTCGTGGTGTTCACGGTGGGTTCGATCCTCTGCGCGGCTTCTCCCACGCTCCCGCTGCTGGTGGCGGCCCGGGTCGTGCAGGGCATCGGTGGTGGCCTGATGATGCCGGTCGCCATGTCGACGATCTACGAGTTGTTCGCTCCCGACGAGCGCGGTAGGGCGATGGGCTACTTCGGCATTGCCGTCATGGCTGCGCCAGCGATCGGACCGGTGCTCGGCGGAGGTCTCGTCGAGTCGGTCGGCTGGCACTGGTTGTTCTTGATCAACGTGCCGATCGGCGCAGTCGGGCTGCCGCTCGCCATGCGGGTGTTGCGGGACAGCCACATCCGTGACCAACGCCCCTTGGACGGACTCGGGCTTGCGCTTTCCGGGACCGGGGTCGCGGCGGTGATGATCGGGTTGTCCCTCGGGGGCATCAACGGGTGGGGACGCCCGGAGGTGATCGGGTTGCTCGTGGTAGGCATCCTCCTGTTGGCCTCCTTCGTGGCGCACGCTCTCTCGAGTGACCATCCGGTCGTCGACATCCGCATCCTCGCGAACCCGGTGTTCGCGATCGGCATGGTCTCACTCGGGCTGTTGGCGATCGCCCAGTACAGCCGGCTCGTGTACATACCCCTGCAGCTCGGCACCGTGCGCGGCGTGGCGGAGCTGACGATCGGGCTGGTCATGCTGCCCTCCGCGCTCGGGATCGCGATCATGATGCCCCTCGGTGGCCGGCTCGCCGACAGGGTGGGGGCTCGCATCCCGGTGACGATCGGGGTCGCACTGCTCACCGCGTCGTTCTGGCCGCTCGCGCATCTCGGTCCTGACAGCCCCCTGCCGATGATCGCCGCGGTGTTGTTCCTCGGCGGCCTGGGGTCGGGTCTCGCCATGATGGCGCCCAACATCGTCGCGCTCAACGCGGTGGAGACCCGTCAGGTCTCACAGGCCTCGGGTCTGTCTTCGGTGTCGCGACAGATGTCAGCCGCGATCGGCACCGCGGTGCTGGCGTCGATCTACGCGTCGATCCGGCCCCCGGGCGATCCTGCGTCGATCCCACCCGCCGAGGCGATCGACCCCTTCAACACGGTCTTCATGGTCGCGTTCGGCGTTCTGGTGGTCGCGCTGGTCGCGGCACAGTTCCTACCCGGCAAGGTGGTGGCACGAAGGCTCCAGGACGAGCGTCGTGCCGAGGCGATCGAAGCCGAGTCCGCGCTCACCGTGGGCATCGAGGCCTGAGACCGTCCAGCCTCAGGCCATGCTGCTCGGAGCGGGCCGGCTCAGATCGGGCAGGCTCAGACCATGCCGTTTCAGATCGGGCCGGCTCATACCGCAGCCGAGAGTTCCTCGATGCCGGCGGTGATCCCGTCTGCGAGCACATCGATGTCGTGCGCGCTGTCCCAATCGCCGGTGATGCCGAACGCGAGCGCCCCGTTGTAGGACAGGATCGCGGTTCCGACCTTCAATCCGTAGCTGATCGGGACGAACGGCAGGTACTCGAGCATCTCTCGCCCCAGGCAGTACAGGGGGAACTGGGGGCCCGGCACGTTCGTTGTGACGGTGCTTATCGACCGCTGCGTGGCGAGGTGCTGGGCCCGTAGCCCGAGGCGGCTGATCGCACCGACCACCGCCGGGGGAGCGAGGTCGGAGATGTCGGTCACCAGTTCTCCCGCATCGGCCATGTGGGAGCTCTTGAGATCGATCATGGCCTCGTGCACTGCTGCGAGGCGCTCGAGTG
>CAYVYG010000433.1:0-2899 GCA_964454385.1 uncultured Microthrixaceae bacterium | reverse complement strand
GTGCCCGGATCAACTGGCGCAGGCGTGGACGCGCATGGTTGAGCGCGTTGTGGGACTCGATCGAGCATCGCCACCGTGGCACCGGTGAGGTGGCCAACGCACTCGAACCCGACCTCAAGGACGGGCGCGGAGGCTTGCGGGACGTGCACGCGCTGGGTTGGGCTACGGCGGCGGGCGCGCGCGTCGACCGCCGGCTGCTCGCCGGTGGTCTCACCGACGCCCACGAGGCGCTGTTCGACGTCAGGGTGGCGTTGCACCGAGTGGCTGGTCGGCCGGGTGACACCCTCGTGCTCGAGCACCAGGATGCGGTGGCAGAAGCAGTGGACGAGGTCAACGCCGATGCTCTCATGGCCCGGGTGACCGCAGCTGGGCGGATCATCGCGAACTGCGCCGACGAAGCATGGTGGGACATCACCTCGACAGGTGCCTCGACCGCGCTTCGTCCCCGTGCCCGTGACCGCCGTCTCGGTGAGACCCGCGACGAGTTGCGCCTGCGAGAGAACCGGGTGGCGTTGAGCGACGAGATGCGTCCCCCGCGCGATCCGTTCGCGGTCCTCGATGTGGCGATCGCTGCGGCCAGGGAGCACAAGCGGATCAGCCTCGCGACCCTCAACGCCCTGGTGGGGGCCCCGAAGCCTCCGGACCTCTGGCCCCGGCATGCCCGCCGGAGGTTCGTGGAGCTGCTCCTGACCGGACACGGCGCGGTCGCAGTCATCGAGACCCTGGTGGTCCGTGGGCTGTGGACGAGGCTGTTGCCCGAGTGGCATCAGGTCAGGTGCCTGCCCCAGCGCAACGCCTTCCACCGCTTCACCGTCGACCGCCACCTGCTCGAGTGCGCTGCGGAGGCTGCGGGGTCGGCCCACCTGGTGGAACGTCCGGACCTGCTGGTGGTCGCCGCCCTGTTGCACGACATCGGAAAGGCTGTGCGGGGATCCGAGGACCACTCGATCGAGGGTGCACCGATGGCTGCCGGGATGGCCCAACGGATGGGGTTCCCCGACGATGACGTGGCCACGATCACCGCTCTGGTGGAGCACCACCTGTTGCTTGCGGATGTCGCGACCCGTCGCGATCTCGAGGACCCCGCGAGTGCCAGGTTCGTCGCGCAGCGCCTGGGATCCCCCGAGAGGGTGATGCTGCTGCACGCGCTCACGCGCGCCGATGCCGTCGCGACAGGGCCGGCGACCTGGTCGCCGTGGAGGGCGGAGATGGTGGATCTGTTGGCGCACCGCACCTGCGAGCTTCTCACCGCCATCCCCGGAAGCGTCGGCCCGGTCAGGGCGTTCCCGGATCCGGGCCAGCTCGAGATGTTGCATGGTGAGGGCGTCGAGATCGAATGCCGCGGCGACCGCTTGACCGTCGCGTTCGAGGATCGTCCCGGAGCCTTCGTCCGGATAGCAGGTGTGCTCGCGCTGCACGGCCTGGACGTGGTGGCAGCTGACATCCACTCGGACCGAGCGCGGTGCGTCGACGAGTTCAGGGTCCGGCTCGGCCGTTCCGAGACGGTCGCCTGGGACCGGGTGGCCGACGACGTGGCCAGGGCACTCGATGGACGCCTCGCGCTTCGTTCACGACTCGTCGAGAGGGAGCGCTCGATGCCGGCGCGCAGGCAACCGGGCCAACACCAGTTCGATCCGGCGGTGCGCTTCGACAACGAGGCCGCGTCCGGTTCAACGGTGATCGAGGTGGTCGGGCCCGACAGCGTGGGCCTGCTCTACCGGTTGGCGCGCGCTCTGGGGGAGTTCGACCTCGCGATCACGGGCGCACGCATCCACACCATGGGCGTGGATGCGGTCGACTCCTTCTATGTCACGACCCGGGACGGCGAGCGGCTCACCTCAGCCGAGCTGCAGGCCGAGATCACCAGGGCACTGCTCGAGGAGCTGGAACCCCCCGGCGCGAAATAGCGTCGGTGGGCCGGGACGGTTGGACGGGGCGGTGAACCGACCGCTACTGGTCGCGCAGGAACCTCTCGACCTCGACGACCAGGTTGGTGGACGACCCGAGGACCATCTCATCAGCTCGGTCGTAGGCTTCCTCCAGGCGTCGGAGGTACTCCGCTGTATCGGGGTCTTCGGCAACGACGCTGTCCAGGTAGGCCGTGTAGTCATCGGCAGCATCGGCGAAGCCCGTCGTGTCGATGTCCACATCCAACAGGCGCTCGACTACGTCCACCAGAGCCAGCACGCCCTTGATGCTCGGGACGCCCGCAGCGTACGCGGGTACCGCGGCCCACAAGCCGAGTGACTCCATGCCCTGCCGGTGAGCGAGCTCCGCCAGCACCGATGGTATGCCGACAGGGCCCTCGTAGTTCGATCGCGGCAGATCCACCGATTCGAGTATGTGCTCCTCACGGGCCGCGCAGAACACCGGTGCCGGCCTGGTGTGGGGTACGTCGGAGAGCATCGAGCCGACCGTGATCACGGTGGGGACCCCGAGCTCGTCGGCCGCCCCGATGAGGGTGTTGCAGTACAGGGGCCAGTGGAACTCCGGCTCGGGACCCTTGACCAACACCACCGAGAGCCCCGGGGAGGGGGTGCACCAGCCCAGTCGTGTGGACGGCCAGGAGATGTCCGACGGAACGCCCTCATGGAGCTCGACGGTGGGACGGCTCATCGTGAAGTCCACGAAGTCGTCGGGCGCGATCTCCGCTATGCGTTGTGCTCCCCACTGAGCCCAGAGGTGGTCGATGGTGTCGCCGGCCGCATCCGCGCCGTCGTTCCAACCCGTGAAGGCCGCCACCATCACGGTGTGGGTGGACGCGGTGACCGCAGGAGGCGGTTTCAGTTCCCAGCGGAGGTGCCCCATGGCTCCCACCGTACCGGTCAGGGGTGTCGATGCCTCCTAGGTGGCTGGTGTCGAACGGCGTGCGTTCGAGCGTCGGGTGCGGCTGGTGAGG
>CAYVYG010000432.1:0-2901 GCA_964454385.1 uncultured Microthrixaceae bacterium | reverse complement strand
GGGCGAGCTCGACCTCGTCGTCCTTGGTGAGCAGCTGGTACTGCCCGATGTCGGTCAGGTAGAGCCTTACGAGGTCTTCCGCATCACGTTCCACTCGATCCTTGGCCACCGTTCACCTTCTTCTCGTCGCCATCTGGGGAGGTCATCCGATGGCCACCTCGAGGGGGCGACGATCCCTCGCAGCGGCAACTGTCCACTCTACGGATGGAGTCAAGACCGACAAGTGGGAATCACCCCACCCTCCGGCGTACCCCGGAGTGTTCACGCATGTTCTCGTATCGACGCCAGAACCCACCGTGGACGGTGTACCACTTGCGTGAGAATGTCAACCGTTGCGTTCACCACTGGATTCCCGAACGACATTCAATGTGACCCAATTCACGCCGTTGCGCCGCCGTGGTCATGGCCTCTTGCAGCCAACGGCGCGACTGGTCAGGAGCCGTCCCCGAGCAGGTGGGCCAGGCACTGGGCGACCGCTGCAGGCCCCGATCCGTCGGATGCCACGACAGCGAGGACGTCCGCTCCCTCCGCCACCGCGTCGAGAACGTCGCGGGTGGCGATGTCGAGCCATCGCAGCGCACCCCCGTCGGCGACCCGGGAGCCCGCCAGTCGGTGCCGCCGATAGCGACCGGCCAGTTGCACCGCCAGCACGCCGCTCCAACAAGCCAGGCGGGCGGCCGGCGACTGCGACGAGTCGGCTGCCTCCAACGCTGCGTCCCAGCCGTCGAGACCGAGGCCCGCGGGGACATCCACCGAGCGCGGCAAGCGACGTTCCCACTCAGCTGCGCGCCACGCGTGGATCATCGACTGCGAGGCGAAGAACTCGGCCATGGCACGGGCTCCGCCGTGATCGATTGCATCATGACCGATTGCACCATTCGATGCTGCGGCGTCGTCGGCCACGCCAGCCGCTGCCGCTTCGATCGACCAGCGACCCGTCAGGGCGAACAGCTCGGCTTCGAGGTAGCGGTGCCCGGCGACGAGCGCAACGCTGTCGAGCAACGACAGGTGCCCCAGGTCGGACTCGCGATCGTGTCGGGGTTCATGGTCGGATCGAGGGGAGTCGGTCATTGACCCCACATTGTTGCCGAGACGACGCCCGCGCGACCCGAAACCACGGTTCCTGAGACCTTTGTCCGCTGAACTCCTTGTGTTGTCAACTACACCGTAGTATGAATAGCACGCACCACGAACAAGTTCACCGGGAAGTCAACCTTCTCGGAACAAGACCGCCGGCAACGGGGTTCTCCCCGACCGGTCGTCCACCGACGACCGCGGGAAGCACCCGTCACGAACACCCGAGGAACTCAGATGAACACCGAAGCCAACCGGACCTGGCAGGCGCTGCTCGCAGCTCACGCGAGGATCACCGAGCGCCTCGACCGTGACCTCAACAGCCGGGCCGACATGGGATTGGCCGAGTTCGAGGTGCTGGACCACCTGGCGCGCGCGGAGGACCTGACGATCCGCATGAACGAGCTCGCGACCCTTGTGCGACTCTCACCCAGCGGGCTCACCCGGCGCTTCGACACCCTGGTGCGCCGTGGCCTGGTCGTGCGCGAGCCCTGCAACGACGACCGGCGCGGCATAAACGCCCGCCTCACCCCCGAGGGGCTCGCCCGGCACAGCGCCGCGGCCGCAGTTCACTCAAGCGCTGTCGAGCAGTACGTGACGGCGAACCTCGGGTCCCACCAGCTCGAATGCGTCACCGATGCCCTGGAACGTCTCGACACCCTGAACGCCGACACCCCCGACAGCGGGTCCCTCGACGCCGGGTCCGTCGGTGCGCTCGCTCAACGGCGATAGCCGTTGGTGATCGGTAGCCGCCGGTCACGCCCGAACGCCTTCGCGGTCACCCGGAGCCCCGGTGGGGACTGGCGCCGCTTGAACTCCGCGAGATCGACCAGCCGGGTGATCCGTGCCACGACATCGGGATCGTGTCCGCGTTCGACCAGCTGAGACGCTGTCAGGTCCCCGTCGACGTAGTCCTCGATCAACGGATCCAACAGCTCGTAGGGGGGCAGGCTCTGGTCATCGCGCTGACCCGGACGTAACTCGGCCGACGGTGCCTTGGTCAGGATCGATTCCGGTATCCACGGTCCGTGTGCGACCTCGTTGCGCCAGCGGCAAAGTTCGTAGACCGTTGACTTCGGGAGGTCCTTGATCACCGCCAGCGCGCCCGCTGTGTCCCCGTAGAGCGTCGAGTACCCCACTGCCGTCTCGCTCTTGTTGCCAGTGGTGAGGACCAACCATCCGAACTTGTTCGACAGCGCCATCAACACCACCCCCCGGATCCGGCTCTGGAGGTTCTCCTCGGTCAGGTCCTCGCCGTGACCCTCGAAGGAGGCGGCGAGCATCGACAACAGCGCCTCGTGCGCCGGTTCGATAGGGATCTGCCGATGATCCAGTCCCAGGTTTCCAGCGAGCTCCACCGCGTCGTCGACCGAGTGGGCGCTCGAGTACCTCGAGGGCATCAGGACCACGTGCGTGTTCGCTGCCCCCAAGGCATCGGCGGCGATCGCGGCCACCAGAGCAGAGTCGACTCCACCCGAGAGCCCGATCACCACCTCGGAGAATCCGTTCTTGGACACGTAGTCGGCCGTCCCGAGACAGAGTGCCTCCCAGAGCTCCAGGGGACCCTCGGGTGATGGGGCCAGAGCCGGCTCTCGCGGCAGCGGTGCCGCCGCAGCGCAGCCGTCGCTCAGCTCGATCACCTCCCGAGGGGCTTCCCGCTGCACACCGGTATCGACATCGACGACCACGAGGTCCTCGACGAATCGCCGCGCCCGCGTGCGGAGGCCGTCGGCTCCCATGACCATCGAGCCACCGTCGAAGACGAGCTCGTCCTGGCCGCCCACCTGGTTGAGGTAGGCCACCGGCACACCTGTGGCGCTGACACGC
>CAYVYG010000431.1:0-2906 GCA_964454385.1 uncultured Microthrixaceae bacterium | reverse complement strand
ACCGGCTCGAGCAACGGCGTGGTGCCGAACAACCCGTAGGTCAGCGAATCACCGAGGACCAGCACCCGCTTGACCGGTCCGACGCGCCCCGCCGCCGGAGCCGCCGGTTGGCATGCGGAGGAAACGAACGCGAGCAGGACCACGACGACCGCTGAAAGGGCCGCGGCGGAGCGTGCCCGGCTCTTGGGCAACGTTGTGTCCGCTGAACCCGTTGTGTCCGCTGAACCGCCAGCCCCCGTGCTCATGGGGCGAGAGGGTACCGCAGCGTTCAGACCCGTAGGAAGCGGCTGACCGCCACACCTGATCCGACCGCGCCGGTGATCGCGCCGACGATGAACACGATGATGATCGACAACACCACATCACCCGAGTCCCAACGGATCTCGTTGAGCAGCTCGAAGGAAACCTGGTCCACGAAGTTGCGCTTCCACAGCGTGTTGAACGCGAGCGCGCCGCCGGCCGCCAACAACGCGCCGAGCAGGCCGTGGACCAATCCCTCGGCGATGAAGGGCATCCGGATGAACCAGTTGCGCGCGCCGACCAGGCGCTGCACCTCGATCTCGCGTCGCCGCGCGAAAACCGCGGTGCGGATGGTGTTGAAGATCAACAGCACCGACGCAGCGATCAGGATCAACCCGGTGAACTGCACCCAGCGGTTGAGGGTGGTGACCGAACGCTGCACGTCACGCGCGTACTCGGCTGCGTAGGCGACCTGTTTGACCCCTTCGAGGGACTCCAACGAGTCGCCCAGCGAGGAGACGATCTCCGCGTCGGTCGATTCGGGTTTCACCCTGAAGCTGGTCGGCAGGTCCTCAGGTTTGACCGAGTTGATCAGATCCGGCTGGTCCCTGAACAGCGTCTGGAACTCCTCGAAGGTGCGGTCGCGGTCATAGAACTCCACGGTGTCGACCTGTCCCGAGTCCTCGAGAGCCTTGGCCACCGCGTCGGTCTGCTCCTCGCTCGCGGTCGGGTTCATGTAGACGAACAATCGTTGCTCGGATCGTAAACCCAGGAAGCTGTTGTTGATGCCCTGGCCGATCAGGAAGCTCGCCGCCACCATCGTGAGCGAGACCGCCACGGTGATGATCGCTGCGAAGGTGAGCGTGAAGTTGCGCGCGAGGTTCGACCCCGTCTCGCGCATCACGTAGTCGAGCCTTATCGCCATTGCGCGCCCTCACTCATAGACACCACGCACCTGGTCACGCACGATGCGCCCGTTGTCGAGCTCGATCACCCGCCGGCGCATGGTGTCGACGATCCCGCGGTCGTGGGTCGCCATGACCACCGTGGTGCCCGTGCGGTTGATCCGGTCGAGCAGCTTCATGATGCCCACCGAGGTCGCCGGATCGAGGTTCCCCGTCGGCTCGTCCGCCAACAGGATCAGGGGACGGTTGACGAACGCGCGGGCGATGGAGACGCGCTGTTGCTCGCCGCCGGAGAGCTCGTCGGGCATGTTCTTGGCCTTGGAGCCCAGACCGACGAGGTCGAGTATCTGGGGCACCGCCTCGTTGATCACGGACTTGGGACGACCGATCGCCTCGAGGGCGAACGCCACGTTCTCCGCGACGTTCTTGGTGGGCAACAACTTGAAGTCCTGGAACACCGAACCGACGTTGCGTCTCAGATCCGGGACCTTGTGCCCGGGCAGGGCACCGATGTCCTTGCCGGCGACGTGGATGGTGCCCTTCTCGGGTCGCTCCTCACGGTTCAACAGTCGCAGGAACGTCGATTTCCCCGACCCCGACGGGCCGACGAGGAACACGAACTCGCCCTTCGCGATGTCGACCGAGGCATCGCGGAGCGCGACATGCTCACCCTTGTACGCCTTGGTCACGTTCTCGAGCTTTATCACTGCACTCCCTGGAACTCGTCGGGGCTCCCGGCGAATCGGTTCGCGGCGGCGGATCCGACTGCGGATGGCCCACGACGGAGATTACGAAACGATTACGGGGTCGTTCCAAGCTACCCGGATCGCAGCCACAGCGGTTCGCACCCGCTCGCACATTCTCTCAGCCGTGGGCGTGATGATCGGTGATGGTTGCCAAGCCCCATGATCACTGCCCGTTGCCACCCGAGCGCACCCAGCGCAGGTAGCCCTCCATCAGCTCGTCCAGGTCGCCGTCGAGCACCTCATCGGGATTGGAGAGCTCGGTGCCCGAACGGAGGTCCTTGACCTGTTGGTAGGGCTGCAGGACGTAGTTGCGGTCCTGGCTGCCGAAATCGACCGCGGCGCTCTCCCCGGTGATCTCCGCGACCTTGTCATGTTGGCGCTGGCGCTCGAGCTCCAACAGCTTCGCCTTGAGCATCGTCATGGCGCGGTCCTTGTTCTGGTGCTGCGACCGCTCGTTCTGACAGCTCGTCACGATTCCGGTCGGCAGGTGAGTGATGCGGACCGCCGAGTCGGTGACGTTCACGTGCTGACCGCCGGCGCCCGAGGAACGGTAGACGTCGATGCGGAGATCCTTGTCGTCGATGTCGACATCCTCTACGTCGTCGAACAGCGGCGTCACCTTCACCGACGTGAAGCTCGTCTGGCGTCGCGCGTTGTTGTCGAACGGCGAGATCCGCACCAAGCGGTGCACGCCGTGCTCGCTGCGCAACCAGCCATAGATGTTGCGACCCTTCATGATGAGCTCCGCAGAACTGATGCCCGCTTCGGTGCCCTCGCTGACACTCACGAGCTCGACGGTGAAGCCGTGACGTTCCGCCCAGCGGATGTACATCCGCAGCAGCATCTCGGCCCAGTCCTGGGCATCCACTCCCCCGGCGCCGGAGTTGATCTCCACGATGGCATCGAGATCGTCGTACTCCCCGGTGAACAGCGCCCGCAGCTCGAGGTCGTCGAAGTCGGACTCGAGGGATCCGAGCTCGGAGACGATCTCGGGCTCGAGGGACCCGTCGGCCTC
>CAYVYG010000430.1:0-2921 GCA_964454385.1 uncultured Microthrixaceae bacterium | reverse complement strand
CGAGCGGACCCAGCCGGTCCACCTGACCCAGCACGGTCATGAGTTGGCCGCGGTTCAACAGGTCGGTCGCCTCGTCCCAGATGAGCTGCGCCGCGCTCGTGGGATCGCCCGCCTCGATGAAGTGCTCCACCGCCTCATGGGCGTCACCGTGTTCGCGGTGCCACACCGCCGCCCGGTGGTGCAGGTCTTCGAGCTCCCCGGGCAAGGTTCGGGCGGCTTCGCTGCGCAACAGGTCTCCGAGCAGGTGGTGGTAGCGATACCAGGTGCCGGTGCGGTCGAGGGGGACGAGCAACTGGTTGGCAGACGCTGTGTCGCGAAGCCATTCGGTGCCGTCGGAGAACTGAGTGCGGTCCGAGGACTGAGTGCGGTCCGAGCTGTGAGTGCCGTCCGAGCTGCCACAGATCGCATCCACGAGCGGGCCGGTCATGGCGCGCGTGATGGACGTGCGCAGCATCCGCTCGCGTTCCTCCGGGGCGAGCCCGGCGAGGAACTCCTCGGTGAGGTACTCCACGACCAGTCGGTCGTCACCCTGGAACTCGCTCACGAAGCGGCCCGGGTCCCCGGTCGCGGCGAGCGACATGCCTGCCAGCACGAGGCCTGCCGCCCAGCCCTCGGTCCGCTCCACCAGGACCTCCACCGATCCCGAGCTCAGGGCACTGACCTCGTCGGCCAACAACGCACCGGCCTGTTTTACCGAGAAGCGCAGAGCGCCGGCTCTGATCTCCACCAGAGTGCCTCGGACCCGCATCCGCGACAGTCGAAGTGGTGGGTCGATCCTGGTGCAGACCACAACTGTCAGGTTCGGCGGAGCGAGCTCGATCAGCCGCTCGAGCCCTTCGTGGACAGCCGGGTTGGCGATCACGTGCAGGTCGTCGATCACGAACACCACATCCTCGGCTACCGCAGCCACCGAGTTGACGATCCTGGCGATCAGCGGATCCGCATCCGAGGCCGAGGCTGCAACCGCGGACCCGGTGAGGGCCTCGATGCCCGGGACAGGGTCGGCCAGAGCGGCGACCACGTACTGCCAGAACCGGGCCGGATCCGCGTCGGAGGGCTCGCACTGCAGCCAGCCGGTGGGGGACTCGCGTGCTGCGACCCAAGCGGCGACCAAGGTCGACTTGCCCGACCCAGCTGGCGCGGCGACCAGCACGAGCCTGTGCGACGGATCATCCACCGACGCATCGAGCGTGTCGGTCAGCTCCGGGCGGGGAACCAACCCGACGGGCACGCCGGGTGCAACGAGCTTCGTGGTCACCAGAGCGGTGCCCGAGCCACGGTCCATGTCGCTCGAGCCACGATCCATGTTGCCCGAGCCTACGACGCAGCGCCCCGGCGAACTGCCCCGGCGAACTGTCCGGTGAGGGACCACACCGGCGAGTGTCAGAGCGGACAGTTCGCTGGTGGGCGGGTGGGGCTCGTGGAACTGTCCGGTGAGGGACCACACCGGCGAGTGCCAGAGCGGACAGTTCGCCGGTGGAAGAGGATGGAGGATTGGTGCCGACCAGAATGGGGTCGCCCAACCACTCGGACCGGAGAGGTAGACCGGACAGATGTTCACGGTTCGATTCGACATGCAGGCGCCATCGAGCGGCGCCCAACGCGACGAGCTGTACTCTGCCGCGCTCGAGATGGCCGAGTGGGCCGACCGCCACGGTGCGGTCATGGCGGTGCTGAGCGAGCACCATGCCACCGAGGACGGCTACCTCCCGTCGCCGATGATCCTGGCGTCCGCGGTGGCGGCGCGCACGGACCGTCTCCGGATCTGGGTGATGGTGGCAATCCTGCCCCTGTACGACCCGGTTCGCCTCGCCGAGGAGCTGTGCGTGCTCGACGTGTTGAGCGGAGGTCGGGTGAACCTCGTGGCCGGGCTCGGTTATCGCCGCGAGGAATACGACGTATTCGGCGTCGACTTCGCAGCGCGCGGCGCGATCGCGGACGACAAGCTCGAGGTGTTGCTGCGCGCCAGGACCGGCGAGCCCTTCGAACACGATGGGCGACTGATCCAGGTCACCCCTGCGCCCGTGACACCGGGCGGTCCTCTGGTCGCCTGGGGTGGCGGCAGCGTGGCAGCCGCCCGGCGCGCCGGTCGGTACGGCATCGGCCTGTTCGCGCAGCGTTCTCGGCCCGGCATGCGGGAGGCCTACGAACAGGCCGCCCGAGAAGCGGGCCATGAACCGGGGATCTGCTTCCTGCCCGGGACCGATCTGCCGACAACCGTGTTCGTCTCCGACGACCTCGATGGTGCATGGGAGGAGCTCGGGCCCTACCTGATGCACGATGTGCGCACCTATGCCCGCTGGAACCGCACCAACGACCCCGCAGCGAGCGTATCGGAAGCCACCACGATCGAGCAGCTTCGTAGCACGAGAGGTAGCCACAGGGTGCTGACGGTCGGTGAAGCGGTCGAGATGATCGACCGGCGCGAACTGCTCCAGCTCAATCCGCTCGTCGGTGGCATGCCCCCGGAGATCGCCTGGCGCTACCTTCGGACGTTCTCCGAGGAGGTGCTCCCGCGCTGCAGCCGCTAGGCGGCGCGTCCCGGAATGCCAGGCGGGGCGACAGGTGTTGCACGGGGCCATGGTGCCGGAGATGTCCCACGAGCCGTTGGACCCGACAGCGCTGGTCGACACGCTGCTCGAAGCGACCGTGTTGGGCAGCTTCACCCGCGTCGGCTACGAGGTGCGTAGCCGCCTCGACTGCTGGGATTCCATCGGAGAACACTGCATGAGGGGCCGCACCGTGGTCATGACCGGTGCCACATCCGGGCTGGGTGCCGCTGCGGCACGACTACTGGCCGAAGCGGATGCGTCGCTGTTCCTGGTCGCTCGCGACACCACCAGGGCGCGGCGGACGGTAGACGAGCTCGACTCCCTGGGAGCAGGTGAGGTGAGCTTTGTGATCGCTGACATCGCCGAGAT
>CAYVYG010000429.1:1098-2926 GCA_964454385.1 uncultured Microthrixaceae bacterium | reverse complement strand
CTGATCGTGGACACGATGGAGGTCTCGGGCCCGTGGTCGGTGCTTCCCGGCGCATATCACGCCGCGGTCGATGCGATGTCGGCGGTGCCGGGTTGCCTGGCAGCCTCCGCCCACGCGAGCCACAGCTACACAGACGGAGCCTGTTTGTACTTCACCTTCGGAGGCCAGCCGGAGGACGACTCCCTCGAGGCACGAGCAGCACTCCACGAGGCCATCTGGACCGCAGGCCAGGGAGCGACCCTCGAAGCGGGTTGCTCGGTGTCGCACCACCACGGGATCGGCCTGCACCGTGGGGCATGGCTACGACGCGCGATGGGTCCGGCACACGACGTGCTGCGAGGGATCAAGGCGGCGCTCGATCCCAACGGCATACTCAACCCCTCGAAGCTGGGTCTCCCGTCACCCTACGGAGCACCCGACCTGCCCTGACCCGCTCCCCCCTCTGACCCCCTACCGTTCTGTCCTGCCGGAGTCCCCGACTCCAGGGATGCTCGCAGGACAGAACGGTAGGGGCGTCAACACGGGAGTGATCACCCCGGAGTGACCCCCAGGGTGACGGGGTCACCCACGCTCACCGAACCCGGTGTCGTGACACGCGCGTAGATACCGAGAAGCTGGTCGAGCTCCGCCACGATATGGCGAAGCACCGATCGATCGGTCCCCAGTTGCTGGTCGATCTCGCGGGTGACCATCACGCAACGCGGTATGCCGGTCAAGAGCTCGAGCTCCACCTCGCCGACGGTGAGCGTCCGGCCCTCCCAACCCAGCTCGGGGTGGCCCGGTTCATCTGCCGTGTCGACCAGCAGGTTCGGCCGGAACCGCTTGATGTCGATTTGTGACCCAGGCAGCGAGTCGGCCATCGAGCGCATCGCTGAGGTAGTCATCACCGAGATCGGGTAGGCATCGAGGTAGGTGCCCGGAGGGGACTCGAACTCGATCACCTCCGGGGGGAACACCGACAGGTCCGGGAGCGGCTCGTCCTCTGTCCGCCCGAAGATGTCGCGCAACTCGGCCATGATGTCGTCGCTATCCGAGGCTCCTCGGCGGTAGTGGTCGAGATCGTCGGCCGGCTGAAGGGGCCACAGCGTCACTTCGTGGCCGAGAGCCTCGGAGATGACGCGGTTCACATCCGGATCCGCGGTGTTGACGGTTGCACCGTCGGGAAGGGTTATCGTCACGGCGCCGCCGAACCGTCCCCCATCATCGGGATCACTGCAAGCCCCGCCGCCGGGAGCTGGGTTGTCATAGCGCGCAGCGAGGCGCATCAGGCCGCCTATCTTCTTCGCCCCGCGAATTCCGCCGCGGACCTCGTCGCGAACCGCCCAACCCCGGTCACCGGCCATTCCAGCTTCCAGGATGGAAGCGGTGTCCAGTTGCTCGCCGACCATGGACTTGACCGGGTACCGCCAGATCGCCTCGAGGTGCACCCGCCCGACACTAGAAGACAACACATGAGGACCAACGGACGGCGTGCTGCCCTGTCATCGTCGCCCGACCCCTCAGAGGTCTGAGGCGTCAGCGCCGGCGCGTCAAGCGCTGAGTGACCTCACCCCCACCGCGATGGGACCCTTGCGGCCATCGGAGAGCCGGAACGCCACCTGGTTGCCCTTGGCGAGGATCTCGGTGGGCTCGCCGTCCACACCGGAGATGTGCACGAACACGTCGTCGCGGCCCTTCACCTTGATGAACCCGAAACCCCGACGTTTCTCGTAGCGCAGGACTCGCCCGGTGAGCTCGCTGCCGTCCGCGACGGGGCCCTGCCCGCCGGAACGACCCTGCCCGCCGGAACGACCCTGCCCGCCGGAACGACCCTGCCCGCCGGAACGAC
>CAYVYG010000429.1:0-998 GCA_964454385.1 uncultured Microthrixaceae bacterium | reverse complement strand
CCTGGCGACCTGATCGACCCTGCCCGTTGGAACGGCGCTGCTCGCTGGAAGGAGCATCTCGACCGGAACGACCCTGGCCGCCGGAACGACCCTGCCCACGGTTGCAGTCGCGCACCACCGAGATGTCGGGTCCGCCCACGCCGATGGGCAGGCCCAGCTCCCTCTGCATGCCCTCGATCGACTTGTGAGCCGACAGCTCGACCAT
The DNA here is from genome assembly GCA_964454385.1 of uncultured Microthrixaceae bacterium. Taxonomy (GTDB): domain Bacteria; phylum Actinomycetota; class Acidimicrobiia; order Acidimicrobiales; family Microtrichaceae; genus JAMLGJ01. The sequence goes on along the minus strand of CAYVYG010000429.1, from coordinate 793 downwards.
CGACAGGACGACGCCGGAGGCGCCGGCACGGGCGGTGCGCCCCGAACGGTGAACGTAGGTCGCGGCGTCCTCGGGAGGATCGAAGTGGACCACGCCTGCCACATCGTCGACGTGGATGCCCCGGGCGGCGACATCGGTCGCCACCAGGGCCTTCACCCTGCGATCGGCGAACGCCTGCAGAGCACGGGAGCGCTGGTTCTGGGTCCGGCCGCCGTGGATCGGAGCAGCCTTCACCCCATGCCGCTCGAGCTGGCGGGTGAGTCGGTCCGCTCCGTGGCGGGTGCGCGTGAACACGATCGTGGAGCCGGCCGTGTCGATGAACTGCGCCACGTGTGGCACCCGCTCCGGACGTTCGACGGACCAGAAGAGGTGCTCGGCGAGGTGCACGTCAGGTTCGTTGGAACCGACCTCGTGGCGCACCGGGTCGTGTTGGAAATCGCGGGTCAGCTTCGCGACGGGCCCCTCGAGTGTCGCAGAGAACAGCTGGACCTGTCGTTGCTGCGAGGTCGCTCCGATGAGCCTGCGAACGATCGGGAGGAAGCCCATGTCGGCCATTCGGTCGGCCTCGTCGATCACCACCTGGGTGACCCCCGCGAGCGTCAGTGCCTCCATCGACAGAAGGTCCTCGAGTCGGCCCGGGCAGGCGACCAGCAGCGAAGCGCCGCGGTCGAGGGCCTGTCGCTGGGCCTTGTAGCCGACGCCTCCGTAGACGGCAACCACGCTGTGACCGAGGGACTGCGCGAGCGGCCTCAACTCGTCGGCGATCTGCTCCGCCAGTTCGCGGGTGGGCGAC
>CAYVYG010000428.1:0-2936 GCA_964454385.1 uncultured Microthrixaceae bacterium | reverse complement strand
GGACCACCGGGTCGTCCCGCAGAGGCTCGCCGTCGCGGTTGGTGTCACGCACGTAGTCGCTCAGCAGGTCGAGGCGCTGGCGGATCGGGCTGTAGGTGAACATCGTGAAACGCTCGAGATCCAGCGCCTGGGAGATGTAGCGGAACCCGTGGTTCACCTCCCCCACGACGTACTCGTCGGGCACGAAGACGTCGTCGATGAACACCTCGTTCGTGCGCTCGTCGCCCATCGTCCAGAGGCCGTTGATCTCGATGCCCTCCTGGTCGAGGGGCACCAGCATGAGCGTGATCCCCATGTGCTTGTTGTCGGGATCGGTGCGGGTGCCGAGCCAGTACCACTCGGCGAAGTGCGCCGAGGTGGTCCAGGTCTTCTGCCCGTTGAGCAGCCACCCGGTGCGACCGTCCTCTGTGGTGTGGCGCTCTGCTCTCAGGCGCATCGACGCGGCATCGGAACCGGCGTTGGGTTCGGAGTAGCCGACCGCGAACTCGACGTCGTTCTCGAGGATCATCGGGAGGAACTTCTCCTTGAGGAAGTCAGACCCGTGTGCGATGAGGGTCTTGCCGATGATGCCGACGCCCTTGCCGATCTGCGGCCCGCCCTTGCCTGCGAGGGCTTCGTTGAGGATGTACTCGTAGACGCCCTCGGAATCCGAGCCGCCGTAGCGCTCGGGCCAGGTGAGACCCAGCCAGCCCTTGTGACCGAGCTCCTTCATGAACGCCCGACGCTTGGGCGTGTCGACGATCTGGGCCATGTTCTCGCGGGTGACGTCGAAGATCTCGATGTCGTCGTGGTCCGCGATGAAGGCCTGCACCTCGGCGGCGAACGCCTTCTGTTCCTCTGAGAACTCGAAGTCCATCGTGACTGCTCCAGACAAATCTGACGGGTCGTCAGATTCTAGGCAGGTGTGGCGCGCAGAGGTCCATCGCAGCGCTCACACACGACCTGCTGACCCGTGGATAGCGCTTCGGGGCAATATCGTGAAAGGGTCAAGGCCAGCTACCGGCGCGCTCGGCGACCCCGGGGACTCGGGAGCTCGGCCACCGAAGGAACCCGGGCGTGGCCCCGGCGCCAGAGACACGATGACCGACACCGCCATCCGGGTGACCCGACCCCGCAGCAGGGCCCGAGCCGGGCACGAACGCGCACGTTCGCAGGAACCGCCGCGCCTCGGACACCGTCCCGGGCTGGACGCTCTGCGGGGGGTCGCGGTGATGTCGATCGTGGCCTACCACGCCGATCCAGACTGGTTCTCGCTCGCGCCCGGCAGCCTGGACGTGTTCTTCGTGCTCTCCACTTTCCTGGTCACCACGGTCCTGCTCGATTCGCTGGCCCGCCGTGGCGGCCCCCAGGGGCGGCGGTTCTTCACCCGCCGGGCGCGCCGACTGGCAGCCGGGCTCGCCGCCATGGTCGCGATCGTCCTGGGACTCCTCGCGGCGGGCATCTACAAGAGCCCCGATACTGCCCGCACAGCCATCGGTGCGGTGATGCTCCACGCCAACGTGGCGCAGTTCTCCGGTGACTACTTCACCGCGTTCGCCCAGCGCAACCCACTCGAGCACACCTGGAGCCTGTCGGTCGAGGAGCACTTCTACCTCGCGACCTTCCTCGTGGTCTGGGCGCTCTGGAGGGCCACCGGTCGCGATCTGCGCCGAACCAGGATCGCCTTGTTGGCCGTGTCCGCTCTGGTGGCGATCGCCTCGGTTCTCAGCGCCCGTCACCTGAGCTCCGTCGGAGCCACGGCCAACCGCATCTACATGGGAACCGACACCCGCGCGGTCGCGGCGGCTGCGGGGGTCGCGGTGGCAGCAGCCCTGTGGGGCAGATGGGATCTCACCCGCAGGGACGGGACCGCGGGGAGCGCCCCACGGATCATCTCCTGGGCGGCATGGACGCTGTTCCTCGGGATCGTCGCAGCTGCGGTGTTGCGCTGGTACCCGACCCTCGAATGGTTCGCGTCGGGAGGCTGGGCCGCATCGGCTGCGGTTGGTGCCGTGCTGGTGATGGCAGCGGGCCGGGCCACGACCGCCGGGCGGATCTCGGGCAACGCTGCCCTGCGATGGACCGGACAGCGCAGTTACGGCATCTACCTGTGGCACCTACCGCTGCTGGTGCTACTGGCCGAGCTCGGCACCGTTGGGGTCGTGGCCGCGCTGGTGGGGACCCTGGTCGCGGCGGAGCTGTCGCACCACTTCGTGGAGAGATCGTTCCGGGCTGACAGCAGTGGCGGGAACCTGTTGCCCGACCGCGCCTTCATCGTCGGCGTGATAGCTGTGAGCTCGGCGCTGGCAGTGCTGGCCTGGGCGATACCCGAACCGGACCGACCCGAGTGGGCCGTGACGGCCGAACAGGAAGCGGATCGCTCCGAGCCACCGGCCCCTCCACCGACGACCGTACCGCCGGAACCGCTCGAGGTGTTCGTGTGGGGGGACGTGGCAGCGAGCGTCGTCGGACCCGATCTGGCCAAGGACGACCGGTTCAGCGTCACCACCGAGAGCCATCCCGAGTGCGTGGAACGGGCCTCATGCCCGGCGGTGGACCCACCTCCACCGCCTCCGGGCACCGACCTGGTAGTCATCGCAATCACCGACATCAAGGCGTTCGACCCACCGGTCACCAACGTGTTGGACATCATGGGCCAGATCGCGAACACCCGTGCCACCTATGACGCCTGGAGCGCCATCATCGGCGAGATCCCCATAGCCCTGGCGATGCCGCCCGAGGCGCGTCGCGGGGTCGACTCGGCACTGCACTTCCGCCAGTTCACCGCCGAGAACCCCGCGAACACGGTGCTGGGTGCCGAACCCGCCCAGTGGCCCGACGCCCTCTATGACCGCTACGGCGAATCGACCGAGGCCGCACCCCAGAAGGTCCTGATCGTCGGCGACTCGGTGGCGTTCAGCCTGGCCACGGAGTTCCGCCCCGAGGGCACCGTGGTG
>CAYVYG010000427.1:0-2939 GCA_964454385.1 uncultured Microthrixaceae bacterium | reverse complement strand
GTGCGCCCGGATGTCCACCAGTGTGCCCGACGGTGGGCGATTGGGTGCAGGCTCGGGAGCAGGTGGCTTCGGGCGGGTGGCTCCGCTGATCGTGAACTTCGTCGAGTACAGCCCCAGCTTCCAGCGGAGCTGAGCGCCGGTGAAGGAACGCTTTGCTCCCGTCTTGTCGGTGAAGGTGATGGTCGCTGCGTCCGTTCTCCCAGAAGCGCCGATGGTTCCGCTGATCGCGATCGAGCGCACAGCCGACGTCCCGAGCTTCGTACCGAGTTGCGACGCGGTGAAGGTCGAGGTCCAGGTGTTGCGGGGGTTGCCGCAACCCTTGTCGTAGGGGTCGTCCACGCCGCGCAGGTACGCGACGGCAGATCGTGGGTTCCCGCCACCCCACACGAACTCGTTGTTCGCCGTGCGCCCACCCGACGATGACGAGTAGACCGCACTTGCGATCGTGTTGCCACCGTAGGTGATGACCTTTCCTGCGGTCGCGTCGATCGCGGCGACCCAGTTGGACCATCGCGAACCGGCGCCCTGTCGCATCTCGTAGCCGATGTAGGAACCGTCGGCATAACCCTTCAGGTCGTGGTCGGCACCACCGGAATGAGCGGCCTTGTAGGTGGCGATCGTGCGCGCCGCGGTGGCCTGGGCCTTGAGGGCCTCGGTAGGCCACGACGCCGGCATCTCGCCGAGCCCGAGTAGGTAGTCGCGGGTGCTGAGGCCCTCGATGATCGCCCGCAGGCTCTTCGAGGTGGAATCGCCCGCCCGGATGACCAGGTGGCCGCGGTCGAAGCGGCTTCCAGGTGGGGTGATCCTCATGGCTCCGCTCTGGGCGACGGTCAGCGGCAGCGCGACTGTGCGGCTTACGCCACCGGAGAGCACAGCGCTGTTGCCCGAGCGCCTGACCGTGACCGCGCGAGCCGTTGAAACGGTTCCCACATCCGAGATGGTCGAACCGGCCGGCACCGCGAGGACGAAGCTGTCGGCCTCTGCGAGCACCACCCTCAGGTTGGAGCGTTCCGAGACGCTCGAGACCTTGGTGCCCGAGTAGTAGTGGGTGAGGATCTGCCCGTAGGTCTTTCCCGCCGCGGCCATGCCGCACGCTCCGTACTGGCTCAAGCCCACGCCGTGTCCCCAGCCGCCACCGCTGAAGGTGAAGGACTGCTCGGCGCCCGCTGGAGTGGCTCCCGCCCAGGTTCCGGCGACGAGGATCGCGGTGATCAGACCTGCTGTGCAGCGGCGCAGCCTCCGTCGTAGCGCGGCTGGGTGGGCGTCATCGCAGGCCATGTGACTCGGATCGGTATGAGGGGCGGCGGAGTTGAGCACAGATCTCCTACATTCTCGAAGGTTGTGCGAGGTGCGTCCAGTGGTTGATCAGCAGGGGTAGCCTGAGTCGATGGTCCGCCATTGCATGCGTCCGGGGTGCGATCGCCCGGCCGCGGCGAGGCTCACCTATGACACCGACACGGCAGCGGTCTGGCTGGATCGGCCGGTGGACGACGGCCAACCGGCCCAGCAGGTCTGCAGCGTTCACGCAGCAACCCTCACTGCGCCCCTCGGTTGGACCGTCACCGACCGACGCCTGGTGGCCGTCGGTGTCCCGGAGCCCTCGGCCGGGGTTGGTTCAGAGCCCTCGAACGAAGCAGACCTCTCGACCGAAGCAGAGCACACGGATGCGCATGTGTCGGAACCCTCGGCTCGAGGAGGCGCGAGCTCACCTGCCGGACCACCGGTTGTCGAACGGGCAGTGTCCCCCTTCGACGACTCGGGCAGGGGACCGGTGGCCGCCCCAGACGAGCCACGAACTGCTCAGCGGATCGCTCGCCCTTCATCTCCGATGGAGCCGCCCGACCGTCATGAGGTCGCAGCCGCGGCCGAACGTGCCGAGGTCTTGGTGGCGGCAGCTAACCATGCTGATGCCGCCGGTGGAAGATCGCCCAGATCCCCAGACGTTGAGCGCGACTCGGGCTCGTCCGGTCCCGTGGAGGAAGCAGGCACGGCCGAGGAGACCGACCGGGCCGAGGAGACCGACCGGGCTGATGAGACCGACCGGGCTGATGAGACCGACCATGCCGAGAAGGGAGGCGGGGTCGACATGGCCGAGAGAACGGACCGCTCCGCGCGGGCCCAGCCGGCCGGATCCGACCGCGGGTCGCCGAGAGGGACCGATGGTGGACAGAAGGCCGACCAACACGACGGCAGTCCGGGATCACGAGGCAAGTTGTTGGATCGTGCCTTCGAGTGGACCGGTCCGCAGCACTCGATCTTGACCACCGGGCACGATCACCGCCCGCGCCGTCGCGACTGAACGAACCAGCACAGCACTGTGCGACTCAAGCGCGCCTATCGAGTGACGTGGCGTTCCATCGACCCTGGATGACTCGAGAAGTTGGCTTGAGTCAACCTCGGTTCGGGCCTCGCCGCGCCCGGCCGTATCCTTGCGCCATGGCTGAGTTCCGGTTCTCACCGATGTTCCCCCAAGCACCCGGCGACACGCCGTACCGCAGGCTGACCGACGACTTCGTCGCCACGGGAACCTACCGGGGAACGAGGACCCTCGAGGTCGACCGCGCGGCGCTCACGCTGCTCGCGCAGTCGGCCGTGCGAGACGTGTCGCACCTGTTCCGGCCCGGGCACCTGGCGCAGCTCGCGAAGATCCTCGAGGATCCCGAGGCGACCGACAACGACCGTTTCGTGGCCCGCACGCTGCTCGAGAACGCGAACGTCTCCGCGGGCATGGTGCTGCCGTCGTGCCAGGACACCGGCACCGCGATCGTGATGGGAAAGAAGGGCCAGCAGGTCTGGACCCACGACGGCGACAGCGGGGAGCCCGGTGGCGACCTGGAGGCACTCGCGCGGGGAGTGTTCAAGACCTACACCGAGACCAACCTGCGGTACTCGCAGGTCGCGCCGATCACCACCTACGAGGAGGTCAACACCGGCACGAA
>CAYVYG010000426.1:0-2944 GCA_964454385.1 uncultured Microthrixaceae bacterium | reverse complement strand
CGCTGCGAACGCCTCGAGCTCACGGAACTGCTGCAGATCCGACTTGAGGGTTCCCACGGCGGTCTTCATGGCCTTGATCTGGGCGGCTGATCCCACTCGTGAAACCGAGATGCCGACGTCCACCGCAGGACGCACACCGGACTTGAACAGGTCGTCCTGCAGGAATATCTGGCCGTCGGTGATCGAGATCACGTTGGTGGGGATGAACGCCGAGACGTCACCCGCCTTGGTCTCGATCACCGGCAGCGCGGTGAGCGAACCGGCACCGTTCTCGTCGGAGAGCTTCGCGGCACGCTCGAGCAGGCGGCTGTGCAGGTAGAACACGTCGCCGGGGTACGCCTCACGGCCCGGCGGGCGCCGCAACAGCAGTGAGATCTGCCGGTACGCCTCGGCCTGCTTGGAGAGGTCGTCGTAGACGATCAGCGCGTGGTCGCCGTGTTCCATCCAGTGCTGGCCCATCGCGCAACCGGCGTACGGCGCCAGGTACTTGAACGGCGCCGGATCCGACGCCGGGGCCACCACGACCACCGTGTAGTCGAGCGCACCCTTCTCGGCGAGCGTCGCCACGGTCTGCGCGACGGTGGAGGCCTTCTGGCCGATCGCCACGTAGATGCACTTCACGCCGAGGCCGCGCTGGTTGAGGATCGTGTCGACCGCGATCGTGGTCTTGCCGGTCTTGCGGTCACCGATGATCAGCTCCCGCTGGCCACGGCCGATCGGGATCAGCGAGTCGATCGACTTGATGCCGGTCTGCATCGGCTCGTGCACCGGCTTGCGGCCCATGATCCCTGGCGCCTGGATCTCCATGCGCCGGGGTTCGGTGTTGGTGAGCGCGCCCTTGCCGTCGACCGGCTCACCGAGGGTGTTGACGACCCGTCCGAGCACACCGTCGCCGACGGGCACCGAGAGGATGTCACCGGTGGCGCGCACGCTCTGGCCCTCTTCGATGGTGTCGACCTCACCGAGGACCACCGCACCGATGGACTCCTCGTCGAGGTTGAGCGCCAGGCCCACCACGCCGGATTCGAACGCGAGTAGCTCGTTGACCGCCGCGTCGGGAAGTCCCGAAACACGGGCGATACCGTCACCGACCTCCACCACGCGACCGACCTGGGTGAGGCGGGCTTCGGGGGCAAAGCCCTCGAGGTTCTTGCGGATCGCGGCGGTGATGTCGCTGGTGTTGATCGTCAGTTCAGCCACAGACTACTCCTTAGAAAGCTTCACGAAGCTGGTTCAGGCGTGAGCGGACGGTGCCGTCGATGACGTCGTCGCCGATCCGGGTGACCACGCCGCCCACCACGGACTCGTCGACGACGTTGCGCACGGTGACCGTGTGGCCGAGCCTGGCGCTGAGTGCATCGGCCAGACGTGACAGCTGCTCGTCGGTCAACGCGACCGCGGATCGGGCCTCGGCCACAACCGCTCCCCTGCCTGCGGCAACGACCCGGGCCATCTCCGAGATGATCCCTGGCAGCTCACCGCCACGTCCGATCGCCACGATCATCGATGCGAGCGCGATCGCGGTCGGCGACGCCTTGTCGGTGAGCAGGTCCTCGACGACCTGTGCCCGCCGCTGCGCTGGGAGCCGCGTGTCCGACAGGGTGCTGCGCAGCTTTTCGTCGGCTGTCACTGCGTCACCGAGGATCTGCAGCTCCTCGGTGACCGCATCCAGGTCACCTTCGGCGGCCGCGATCGCGATCAGCCCCTCGGCGAATGCGGTTGTGCGGGATTCGGTCATGTCGGTCCGTTGTCTCGGTCGTGTTGCGGTTGGCTGAAGAGGGTCGGGGTCCGACCCGGTCGCCGGCAACTCGGTTCTGTGCGTCGATTCAGTTCTGTACGTTGATGTTGTTGATGTAGGTGTCGATCAGGTGCCGCTGGGAGGTCTCGTCGAGCTCCTCTGAGACGACCCGCTCGGCCGCACCGAGTGCCAGGCGTGCGAGCTCGTTGGACAACTCGGCCTCGGTCTGGGCCCGCGTCGCTGCGAGGTCGATCGCGGCACGCTCGTGGATCGCCGCCACGTCGCGTTCGGTGCGTGCTGCGATGTCGGTGGTGAGGGCATCCGCGGAACGTCGTGCCTCCTCGAGGATGCGCGCGGCCTCCGAGTCGGAGTCAGCGAGCGCCGCCTTGATCTCGTCGCTCTCGGCCTCGGCAGTCGAACGGGCCTCGGCGGCATCGTCGAGGCTCTTGGCGATTCCATCGGTGCGGCGGGCGAAGTAGTCGCTTCCGGGGCCCTTGGCGAACTTCCACAGCAACCCGACCACGATCAAGAAGGCGAGTGATCCCCAGAACACCTCCCAGATGTCATGAGGCAACCAGAAGGCGTTCTCCGCTCCCTCCTCGGCGGCCAGCACAAGGAGTCCGTTCATCGTTGACCCTCCACGTAGCTCTCCACGGTGCTGCGATGGGAGGCGACGTCGACGGGCGCCTCCACGATCTTGGACGCCGCGGTCGTGGCCAACTCGGCGACGTCGGGACCCATCTGGGAGATCGCTGCTGCGCGCTGCTCCTCGAGCTCGGCCATCGCCTCCTGGCGTTGGGCGGCCACCTCGGCCTCAGCAGCGGCGACCGCACGGGCACGGTCGGCCTCGGCTGCGGAGCGCGCTTCCTCGAGCACCTCGGCGGCGCGCTGGCGCGCCTCGGCGAGGGTCGCGTCGTAGTCGCGACGGACCTGCTCGGCCGCCGAGCGAGCCGTCTCTGCCGCTTCGAGATCCTCGATCTCCTTGTTGCGACGCTGCTCGCGGATCCTCATCAGCGGCGGCAACAGCCAGTACCGCATCAGGATCCACAGCGCGAAGAACGCGACCGCACCCCAGAAGATCTCGCCGATCTCGTCGGGGACGACCGGGTTCAGGTCCGTCGGGTCCTCGGCCGCGAGGACGAGAACTGTGCCGAGCATCAGACGAACTTGAGGAGGATGAACACCACGAAGCCGATCAGAGCGAGC
>CAYVYG010000425.1:0-2956 GCA_964454385.1 uncultured Microthrixaceae bacterium | reverse complement strand
GGATGTCGAGCCCGTCGGTGTCGAGCCGGTCGAGCTCCTCGCGGACCTTGACCAGGAGCTGGGCGTCATGGGCACGGTGGGCGTCCAGCCAGAACACCGCGGGTGCCCCGGTCGCTCGGGCACGGCGTACCGCGAGCGCCACCCAGTCGCGCACGGGTGCGTCCTTGGTCTGACACGCCCTCCAGATGTCGCCAGGTGCGACGGTGTGCTCCATCAGCACCGTGCCGTCGGCGTCGACCACCCGCACCTCGCCGTGGGAGGCGATCTCGAAGGTCTTGTCGTGGCTCCCGTACTCCTCGGCCTTCTGTGCCATCAGCCCCACGTTGGACACCGAGCCGATGGTGGTCGGGTCATAGGCGCCGTTGGTGCGGCAGTCATCTATCACGGCCTGGTAGACACCCGCGTAGCTCGAATCGGGTATCACCGCGAGCGTGTCCTGTTGGTCGCCCTGCGCGTTCCACATCTGACCCGAAGTGCGGATCATCGCGGGCATCGACGCGTCGACGATCACGTCGCTGGGGACGTGCAGGTTGGTGATGCCGCGGTCCGAGTTCACCATCGCTAGCGCCGGGCCCTGCTCGAGAGCGGCCGCGATGTCGGCGTGGATGGCTTCGCGCTCCTGGGAGCTCAGCTCCACGAGACGCGCTTCGAGGTCACCGAGACCGAGGTTCGGTTCCACCCCGATGCGCTCGAATGTCGAGGCGTGCTTGCGGTACACGTCGCCGAAGTAGGCCATCACCGCGTGACCGAAGATGATCGGGTCGGAGACCTTCATCATGGTCGCCTTGAGGTGCACCGACAACAGCACCTCCGATTCCTTGGCTGCCGCGACCTGGTCCGCGAGGAACTCCTTCAACGCCGCGACTCGCATGACGGTCGCGTCGATCACCTCGCCGTCGAGCACCGGGATCGGTTCGCGCAGCGCGGTGACGGTTCCGTCCTCGGCGAGGTGCTCCACGCGCAGCTCGCCGTCACCGGAGATCGTGACCGACTGCTCGTTGTGGTGGAAGTCGTCGGAGCCCATGGTCGCAACCGCGGTCTTCGAATCGGCGGACCAGGCGCCCATCGAATGCGGGTGCTTGCGGGCGAAGGACTTCACCGGTGCGGGCGCCCTACGATCGGAGTTGCCCTGGCGCAGAACCGGGTTGACCGCACTACCGAGCACGTGGCTGTAGCGATCGCGGATCTCGCTCTCGGCGGGGGTTGCGTCCTCCTCGGGGTACAGCGGTACGTCGTAACCCTTGGAGCGCAGCTCTGTGATCACAGCGTTGAGCTGGGGCACCGAGGCGGAGATGTTCGGCAACTTGATGACGTTGGCTTCCGGTCGCTTCACCAGTTCGCCGAGCTCCGCGAGGTCGTCGCTGACCCGCTGGTCTTCGGCGAGCGCCTCGGGGAACCCCGCCAGCACGCGAGCGGCGAGGGAGATGTCACGGGTCTGCACCTCGACTCCGGCCACACCAGCGAACGCTTCGATGATAGGTAGGAACGAGCGTGTGGCCAGCGCCGGAGCCTCGTCGGTGATCGTGTAGATGATCGTGCCGGAACTGTCTGCCATCTGTGCTCCTGGGTTCTGTCGTGAGGGCGCGGGCCATCGACTCTACGGCCTCGGCGACACCCAGCCCTGCCGTGGCTGGTTGACTGAAGCACCATTCTTGGAGCGCAGGCAACGCCCAGCGCTGGTGTGGCTGGTTGACTGAAGCACCCATTGTTGGAGCGCAGACGGCGCCCAGCCCTGCCGTGGCTGGTTGACTGAAGCACCATTCTTGGAGCGCAGGCAACGCCCAGCGCTGGCCGCTCTCCAAGTTCGCCGGTCGAGTCGGGGCGCGATGTGCTCAAGTAGTGGGCGTGTAGTGCACCGCCTGGCCAGATGAGCACGGCTCCTCCTCTCAGGACTCACACTAGCGAGCGCTGGGAAGAGAAGTTGATCCTCCGCGGCTGTGGGTCCGCGGGAGGCGGCGCGACCGGCTGTGCCCCTATGCGGCTGCGCACCTACCCGATCGCGTATCTAGCTGTGCAGCACCAGGCTGTACTGGAGGGTCTGGGTGTGATCCAGGCCACCGGATTCGGTCTTGGTGGCGCTCACCTCGAGGCGACGGCCGTCCTCGCCCGGTTCGCGGAACTCGGCGGTGAGAGCCTCGCCGACGTCGCGGACACCGCGATTCTCCCAGCCCTGCAACTCGTTCTCGTAGAAGTTGATCACCATCTCGGGGGTGGCACCCTCCACGAAGAACGACTGGCTCACGACGTCGCCGTCCTCGCTGCGCGGTCCCGCCTCCTGGCTTCCCCGGTAGCGGGGGAGGGCGTCGAAACCGCCCGGCGCGAAGCTCGACACGTCGGGTGCCGGCTGGGCGTCCCCGGGTTCGGTGTCGTTGCTGCAGGCGAGCGGGGCGAGCACCAACAACACGATGGCCAACGCCCCGAAGGCCACCTGTTCGCTCCGGGTCGGTCTGTGGCTGCTGGTGGGCCTGACGGTGCCGGTGGGCCTCGCGCTGCGGGTGAGGCTGTCGGTCGGGGTTCGGGACAGTGTGGATCGCGTGGAAGTCATGACGCGTGCGTGCTACCCGTGCCGGCGGCACTTCAAACCGGTTCGGCCTGCAAAGCTGCCCGCATGGCTGACGATCACCGGGTGCCGGTCAGGATCGCGGGGGTCCCGGGTCACGGACGGGTGCTATTGGCTTCGGCTTCGCCTCGGCGTCTCGAGCTGCTCAGATCAGCTGGTGTCGAACCGCTGGTGGTTCCGGTCGACCTGGACGAGACCCCACTTCACGGGGAGAGCCCGGTCGATCACGTGATCCGCCTGGCCGGGGCCAAGGCGCTCGCAGCGGGAGCCAGTGAGAACGACCTGGTGATCGCGGCGGACACCACGGTCGATCTCGATGGCCGGATCCTCGGCAAGCCGACGGACCTTCGGGAGGCACGCCGGATGCTCACCGAGCTGTCGGGCCGTGACCACCTC
>CAYVYG010000424.1:0-2976 GCA_964454385.1 uncultured Microthrixaceae bacterium | reverse complement strand
GCAACGAGGTCGAGGCGCTCATGTTGGAGTACTCGCTCATCAAGCAGCACCGGCCTCGCTTCAACGTCCGACTGGTCGACGACAAGTCCTATCCGTACCTGGCGGTGACGCTGTCGGACGAGTGGCCGCGGGCGATGGTGATGAGGGGCCGCAAGCGCAGGGGCACCCGCTACTTCGGTCCCTACGCCCATGCGTATGCGATCCGCGACACCCTCGACGAGCTGTTGCGGACCTTCCCGATCCGGACGTGTTCGGATGCCAAGCTGCGTCGCCACCAGCGTCTGGCAAAGCCGTGCCTGCTCTACCACATCGAGAAGTGCTCTGCGCCTTGTGTCGGTGAGATCGGTCCCGACGACTACGCATCGCTGGTGAAGGAGCTGATGGAGTTCCTCGACGGCGACACCCAGCCCGTGCTCGATCGCCTCGATGCCGAGATGAGAGCTGCTGCATCGGAGATGGACTTCGAGCAGGCCGCCCGTCTGCGGGACCGCATCGCAACGGTTCTGCGGGCGATCGAACGTCAACAGATGGTCGCTGATCGCAACGAGGACTTCGATGTGATCGGTGTCGCGGGTGACGAGCTCGAGGCATCGGTGCAGGTGTTCCTCGTGCGTCGCGGGCGGGTCGTGGGCCGCACCGGCTTCCTGTTGGACAAGGTCATGGACCTCGGCCCCGCGGAGACCGTGAGCGCTGCGATGGAGCAGCTCTACGGCGAGGAACCGGCGATGGGCTGGCCGAGGCTCGTGCTGGTGCCCGAGATGCCCGATGACCCGGATCTGTACCGGGCGTGGTTGAGCGAGATGCGTGGCACCAAGGTGGAGATCCGGGTGCCGATGAGGGGCGCGAAACGGGAGCTCGCCGCGACCGTGCACGACAACGCGAAGGAGGCGCTCGCGCGCCACCGCCTGCGGCGTGCGAGTGACCACAACACCCGTGCCAGGGCGCTCAACGAGCTGCAGAAGGCTCTCGGGCTCGCCGAAGCGCCGCTGCGGATCGAGTGTTACGACATGAGCCACCTGCAGGGCACCGACTACGTCGGATCGATGGTGGTTCTCGAGGACGGCCTTCCGCGCAAGTCGGAGTACCGGCGTTTCCGGATCAGGGGTGTGGAGGGCAACGACGATTTCGCAGCGATGACCGAGGTGCTGCACCGGCGGCTGAGCGCCTATCTGGTCGACCGGGATCTGCCGGCGGCGGAGCGGGGCAGGTTCGCCTACCCGCCCCAGTTGCTGCTGGTCGATGGTGGCAAGGGACAGCTCGGCGTCGCGACCGAGGTGCTCGAGGAGCTCGGGCTCGCCGGTGAGATACCCGTGGCGGCCCTGGCGAAGCGCTTCGAGCAGGTCTACGTGCCCGGTCGCTCCGAGCCGATCGAGATCCCCCGGGGTTCCGAGGCTCTTTTCATGTTGCAGCGCATACGCGACGAGTCCCACCGGTTCGCGATCAGCTACCACCGCCAACTGCGGGGCAAGCGCATGACCACCTCGGAGCTCGACGACGTGGCGGGTCTCGGTCCGAAGCGCCGGGAGCGCCTGATCGAGCAGTACGGAAGCGTGGCGAAGCTGCGCCAGGTCGACCTCGATGACCTCAGAGCCCTCAGCTGGCTGCCCGACCGGGTGGCCGAACGGGTGCACGAACGGCTCCACGGACAGATCACCCGGTGAAGGCCGCCCGCGGTACCGAGTGGGAACGCCACGCACGCTGGTGGCAGGAGAACTTCACCGAGGGTGCCGACGTCGAGTACTCCCGCCAGATCATCCCGATGTTGGTCGAGCACCTGTGCGGTCCCACCTCGGACGGCATCGGATCGTTGGATGCTCCGAGCTGCGGGGATCGGTTCCGGGGTGACCGGATGGTGACCGTGCTCGACCTCGGAGCGGGGGAGGGCCAGGTGGGCCGCGCGGTTGCCGCGAGGACGGGCTGGTCGACCGTCGGGGTCGACGCGGCGTGGGCACAGGTACGAGAGGCACGCGCGCGTGGTGGCGGCCCGGTGCACATGAGAGGTGACGCAACCCGGCTGGCGGTGCGCGACTCGTCGGTCGATGCCGTGATCGCCTGTCTGTTGCTGGAACACGTCGCCGACCTGGAGTCATGTCTCGACGAGGTCGCCCGTGTGCTGCGACCGCGGGGATGCCTGTTGGTGGTGCTCAACCACCCGATCGTGTCGACACCGGGAAGCGGCTGGATCGACGACCACACGGTGGACCCTCCCGAGCAGTACTGGCAGCTGGGCCCCTACCTGGCCGATACGACCGTGTGCGAGCGGGTGGCCGACGGGGTGGAGCTCACCTTCCACCACCGGCGGCTCTCGCGGTACCTGAACGCCGCAAGTCGACGTGGACTGGTGCTCGTACACATGGACGAACCTGCGCCGCCCGCGGAGCTCATGGCGCAGACGCAGGGATGCGGAGCCGAACAGACGATGCCCCGCATGATGCTGTTGCACCTCGAACGGCTCTGAGCCCGGCACGGGTGGTAGCTTCGTCGGGTCGGCTCCGGGCACCTGGGACCGGCCACGGCACGCCGCCTGTAGCGTTGGTCGTGTGGTCGACGTACTGCTCATAGCCGGCATGTCAGGCGCCGGACGGACCCAGGCGGGCAACACCCTCGAGGACCTGGGGTGGTTCGTGATCGACAACATGCCCGTCGAGCTGATCCCGAAGGTCGCGGAGCTGGGCCGCTTCAGCGAGGGATCCACGGGTCTCGCCCTGGTGGCGGGAACCGGCGACGACTTGGGATCCGTCGGCCCCGCAGTGGACGCGTTGCGTGGTTCGGGGGCTTCGGTGCAGACGGTGTTCCTCGACGCTTCGACCCCGGTGCTGGTGCGCCGGTACCGCGACACGCGCCGACGGCACCCGCTGTTGGATCTGACGGGTTCGACCGAGGCGGCCATCGACGACGAGCGCCGCCTACTGGCGCCGGTCAAGGACGGCGCGGACGTCGTGATCGACACCAGCCACCTCAACATCCACCACCTGC
>CAYVYG010000423.1:0-2979 GCA_964454385.1 uncultured Microthrixaceae bacterium | reverse complement strand
GTCGGTCACGTCACGGGAGTGGATCTTGACATCGGGGCCCGGCGTGTTCGGAGATCCGGGACCATCGGAAGTGCTTGCGTCGTTGCGGGATTCAGCCATTCCCACAGCGTACGACCGCATCACCCACCGCAGCGACCCACGATCATCCGAACCGAGCGTTGTGAACCCAGGTATCGGGCGTCAGCCTGAGCAGCCAACCACCCGGGCTCCTCTCGCCACGGACGTACTCAGCCGACCCATGACGTGAAGCCCTGGGCGGTGAAGTCGTCATCGAAAGCAAAGAACACCTCGATGTCACGCGCGCGCATCAGTTCGAACGAAGTCCAATCGACGAGGCTGATCGAGCGCTTGCCCGCGGCAAGCAGGGCGGTGCTCGCCCGCTCATGGAGCCGCGCGTCCACCCATTCGACCTCGACCATGCCGAGGAGATCGTGCAGGAGGGTGCGTACCGCATCGAGACCGAGCCGATGCTGCACCAGCGCCGTCGCTTCGATCAACACCCCTGAGTGCGTTCTCACTGCGGGAACGGTGCCGTCAATCCGTTGGTCCACCAACTGCTGCCAGCGTCGCGCAGCATCGTCGTGAACGGAGTCGTCCCGGTCGAGCACCGCGTAGAGGGCGGAGGTGTCGATGAAGACCTCGCCGGTCACGTCGCGGCGGTGTGGGTCAGCGACTCGGCAAACGCCTCGTCGTGATCGCGCGCAGTGGAACCGGGTGCACCTGATCCATACCTCCCCACTCCGCTGCGGCAGGGGACGCCACGAAGCAGCGCTCAATCTGGGCGACACATTCTCCTACGCGCTTGCGAAGCACCTGGGAGAACCACTTCTGTTCGTGGGTGAGGACTTCACGCGCACCGACGTCGAGGTTGCCTGAGTCCCAGTTGAGTTGGCTCAGCCACAAACCGGCGAACTGTCCGGTCTCACCTACGTATGTGTGGTGCCAGAGCGGACAGTTCGCTGATGGAACGGCGCTCCTGCGCTCGGCGGCTGCCACGAAAACAAGACCGATCAGCGCCAACAGCGAACCGAGATAGACGACACGGTCGCTGCCGGTGACGGTGAAGGCGAGCCGCCCGGCTCCACATGACCTTCAGTTGGTTGCTGCACCCGAACCGTTTCGGGGGGCTATCCCCTCGTGCGGTGCTCAGCCGCCCGCAGGGGGAACCAGACGTTGGATACCGGCCGCAGCGGGACCGTTGTCCGGGTCGATCACCAGGGCCGCCTCGAACGCCTGCTTCGCCGCATCGGGATCACCAAGGCGCTCATAGAGGATGCCGAGGTTGACCGACGCCCTCGGATCACCGGGGGCAAGGTCCGCTGCGGTGCGCCAGGCCTGCTCTGCACGATCGAGGTGATCGAGTTGGGAAGCTGCGAGCCCCAGGCCGAGGTGTGCCCGGAACGAGTTCGGGTACAGCTCGAGGATCCTCCGGTAGAGCCCGGTCGCCTCTTCGGGTTCGCCGGTTGCGGTCAGCAGCTCGGCACGGTCCATCAACACGTCGGGGTCATGGTTCCCGGTGAACCGCTGCGCCGAGTCGAGCCCGTCGAAGGCCCCCTCGACGGGGTCCGGGCCACCGAAGCCCGAAGCGGCCAGTTCCGGGCCCTCGGTGAGTGAGTGGGTGACCAGCCTCGCGGCAATCTGGTGCAAATCGAAGCAAGCAGGTGCCAGCGACGCAGCGGAGTCCAGCTCCTCGAGCGCACCTGTGAGATCTCCCTCGGCACCCAGGTCCATCGCTGTTTGGAGGTGCTGTTCGGCGAGCACCTCCCGCCCGGCCCACACGAAGCCGCCGAGCGCGATGATCCCGAGAGCGCAGACCGCGGCGATCCGTGCCGGTCGCCCGGTCGGACCGGGCCCGGCTGGGCGTTCGGTCCAACGGTCGCGCCCCGGGTCGCTGTCAGGTTCGGCGGACCGGGCACCGGTGTTGCGGGCCGGCACCACCGCCACCCACAGCAGACCTCCGAGCAGCCAGGCGATCGGATCGACAACGGGATCCCCGAACGCGAACAACAGGGTCGCCAGGTAGCCGGCCAGACCCGCCGCTATCGCGGTGGGCACGACCTCGCGTCGGAGGTTCGCGACGACATCGCGCCCCAGCACGACCAGCAGCGCGGCGAGCGCGACGAGACCGAGCACGCCGGTCGTGACGAGCGTGTCGAGTGGCAGCGAGTGGGCACGGTCGTGAAGCTCCTCGCTGCCGTGTTCGCGTTCGAAGGCCTCGTCGATCCCTGAAGGCAACACCGCACGCTGGGTGTCGGGCCCCGAACCCAGCAGCGGCCGATCCGCTATCACCGAGGGAGTCGTCGACCACAGATCCAGGCGTCCCACCGCGCTGGAGCGTCCGACGTCGGCAGTGGTGAACATGCCGATGCCGACCACCACCACGAGCACCGCTGTTCCCACAGCGATCAACCGGATCCGGTGCTCACGAGGTCTGCCGCGGTCGGCGCTGCGCCCGTTCGGTGCTTGGGCCTTCGCCCCCGGTCGGGTCGCACGCCAGGCAGGGAACAGGATCACCGCCACCACCACGGCCGCCAACCAGGCCGCTCTGGTGCCGGTGGCCACCAGACCGGCAGCCATCGCTACTGTGCAGCCAAGCGCGGTGATCCGCCAACGGGGATCGCGGCTGCGGAGGTGGGCAACCGCTATCGGCAGAATGATCACCAGGTACGCCCCTGCGAAGGTGGCACTGCCCCAGGTGCTGCGCGCCCGGGTGATCTCACCGGCGTCGCCCAACCCGGCGATGTCGAGGCCGAACCGCTCGGCGACGGCGAACAGACCGACGACTCCGCCGGTCAGGATCGCCGAGCGCAGCACGCTGCGCTGCACGGCCGCGTCGCCTCCGACGCTCGCGCCCAACACGAACGCCCCGATGCCCACCGCCAGGGCGATGAGCCCGGCGTTGCGGTTGGGCGAACCGAACACGCTCATCCACGGGGCGACTCCGAACACGGTCGCGAGCACCGAGATCGCCACCCACGG
>CAYVYG010000422.1:0-2995 GCA_964454385.1 uncultured Microthrixaceae bacterium | reverse complement strand
GAAGGAGCGAGGAAGCGGGTTCCAGCGCCGGGGAGTCGGTGGTGGGAGCGAGGTCGTCGGGATCCGCGTACCGTTCCGGGGATTGCTGCGACAGGCCGCCGGGAACGATCGTCTCGGCAACCGGGTTGGCGGCCGTGCGCGCTGGAGGTGGTGGCTCGAGCTCATCTGGCGGGATCGGCGCCAGGTCGGCGCTCACGATGGTCTCTGTCACCCGCTCCATGTCGAACGGAGGTGGCTGTGGAACCACCGTTGCCGCGTCCTCGACACCGACCCAGTCCGAACCGTCCCAGATCCGCTCGTCGGTCCAATCGCTGCCATCCCAGAAGCGCAGGCGGTCCTCCTGCTCGTCGTGTGGATACCAACCCGGCGCAGGGGAGGCGCCGGCCGAGGGGTCAACGGGCGTCGCCGGGGCCTCATCGGCCCCGGCGGTCACCTCTGTCCACCCCGTCCCGTCCCAGATCCGCTCGTCGGTCCAAGCCGAGCCGTCCCAGTAGCGGAGGCGGGTCTCGTCATCCGGGTGCGGGTGCCAGCCCGGCTGTTGTTCCATCTCTCACCCCTGTATCGCTGATCCGTCACTTCTCCTCGGGTGGATACCATTGCCCATCGGAGGCCTTCCACCAACCCGGAGCCGGTGGCAGGTCGTCGATCGGTGCACGCTCCGGCGCCGGCGCCGGAGCCGAGGGTGCCGGAGCCGACGGTGGCGGAGCCGACGAGGGCGGGGCCGACGGTGCCGGAGCCGACGGTGCCGGAGACGAGGAAGGCGGGGCCGGCCGGGGGTCCTGCGAACTGCGCGTGCTCATCCCCGGATCGCGGGCCTCAGGACGCGCAGTTGGCGCTTCCGGCGGCACAGCGGCGGTCGGCGGGGCGAGACGCGGATCGCCCGGCGCTGCGGTAGTCGGTGGCGCGGGCCTGGGGTCCGCACCCGGTGTCATGGTCTGCGGCGGATACCAGTTGCCGTCGGAGGCCACCCACCAGCCGGGTCCCGGCGAGCCGGCTGCGCCAGCGGGTGAGGCGTACCACGCGGACCCGCCGAAGGACCTCCAGACCTCGGGGTCGGTGGTGCGCACCGGCATCGCGTCGCGAACGGCCTGGATCAGGCCGACCTCGGTGAACGAGGGAGCCTCGGCGAGCTCATCCGCCTCACCGATGCGGGTGCTGAGGAACCACGCTCCGTAGATGACACCGCCACCGAGGACCAGGACCGCGATGGCGAGCATGATCCCGTTCTCGCCGAACAGCCCGATCAGCAGCGCCAGCACACCGACCGCGAGCGCCGCGGCCCCGCTCCACGCGGTGGCCCGACGCAGCGAGGCCACGCCGTAGCGGAGCGCCACCACACCGAGCGCGGTGAGCAGTATGCCGGGCAGGATCAGATCCGCGAGGGTCATCCCCATGCTCGCACCGAGGAAGCTGTCGGAGAGCTCACTGGAGGTGAAGTCGCCGAAGGTGGCGACACCGGCGAGCGAGAGCACCTGGAAGCAGCCGGTGACCACCAGCAGCACCGCGGGACCCACGAAGGCGGTGGCGACGCCCGAGAGCTCCGAGCGGTCGAGGAGATAGCCGACCCCGAAGTACCCGGCCGCTATGAGCGCGCTCGCCCAGAGCAGCCCGATACCGGGTTCATCCAGGCGGCCGTCACCTGCTGCGATGATCACGATCGCCACCGCCGCCAAACCGGTTCCGAGGCCCAGGTACACCACGTGGCCCCGTCCCGGTCCGACGAGGTAGGCGGCGAACCAACCGATCAGGCTGAGCACCACCACCGGGGTGAGCGAGGCGTCTGCATCGTTCGCGAGGGCGGCGCCGAGGAGCATCGGCAGCGACAGGGCACTGGCGGTCGCGCCCGCGGTGGCGAGCGGACCGTCACGGAACAGCCAGACCAGCGCGTAGCCACCTGCGAGCAACGCCAGGAACAACACGGTCATCAGGGCGTCGGGAACCTCGTCCAGGGAGGCGGCGCTCAACAACCCCATCACTATCAGCACCGCTCCCGCGACCGCTGCCAGCACGCTGAAGCGCGGGGTCGGACGTCTCTCGGCGCGCCCGGCGGGGCCCCTCAGGTAGTCGACCACCTGGGCACCGAGGGCCGCTGCGTCGGGCGCTGGGACCGCCCCGGCGGCCTGTGGATGAAGCGGCGCTGCACCCGGCGGCGGTGCCGCACCGGTCGGCGGTGCCGCACCCGGAGGATGCGGTGCTGCGCCAGGTGGCGGTGAGGCTGCACGCGCCGATGGCTGGGCGGGTGGTGGCGCCGCCCCCGGTGGCGGTTGCGGTGGTGGCGGGCGGTGGTCATCGCTCGACATGGTCCCTCCTTGTGAATCGTGACCTTGCGGTTCTTACGGTGACCATACCGAAGGTCGTTTCACAGATGTCTCAAGAACCACTCACAGCAGCGCTATTTTCACCACGCGTGCGGGAACGCCGACGCGGGCGGATGTCATCCATCGGCCTGCGACTCGCCGACCCTGAAGGCGTGGACCGCATCATCGGTGCTTCCCACGTAGACCGTGTCACCACTGACCACCGGCGACGACTTCACCGGCCCGCCGGTGCGAGCGCGGCCCACCAGCTCACCGGTCGTCAGGTCGAGAAGGACCACCGACCCCTCGTCGATGCCGACAGCGACCCAGCCGTCGCCCGCGGCCGGCGACGAATCGACCCAATCACCTGCGGGTCCCTGCCAGGTCCAGTCCCGCGAGCCGTCGGTGGCGTCGAGCGCGACCACCGTGGCTCCACGGGTCCCCACCACGACCCGGCCGTCGGTAACCAGCGGAGACGACACGATCCCATCGGCGAGCTTCTCGGAGAAGACCTCCGATCCGTCGGTCAGATCGAGCGCGTGCAGAGTGCCGTCGGCCACGCTCACATGAGCGACACCGTCGGCCGCTGCGGGCCTCGAGCTGATCGCATCGCCCAGGTCCACGGACCACTTCTGTGCGCCGTCCAGGCCGAACGCGTACAACTTGCCGCCGCTCGTGCCTATCATCACGGTGTCGCC